>NZ_VMNX01000229.1 GCF_009377235.1 Streptomyces acidicola | reverse complement strand
GGGTCTGGGGGCGGAGCCCCCAGGGTCGGCACCCCCATCTCCGGTGCGTCGGAGACCACGCGCGCGCCTCCGGAAACCCCGCCGCGCCGCAGGCAATTGGCACTCCGCTTGACCGAGTGCTAATCGCGGTCATAGTCTCAGGTCTGGCACTCCCCCCTGGAGAGTGCCAACAACGCGACGGGCAGGTCCGGCACCCGCGACGACGGATCGACCTGGTCGCCACCTCAGACAGTTAACCCCGTGAGATCTCCGAAGGGGGAGGTCGGATCGTGACGACCGCCAGCTCCAAGGTTGCCATCAAGCCGCTCGAGGACCGCATTGTGGTCCAGCCGCTGGACGCCGAGCAGACCACGGCCTCTGGCCTGGTCATCCCGGACACCGCGAAGGAGAAGCCCCAGGAGGGCGTCGTCCTCGCCGTGGGCCCGGGCCGCATCGAGGACGCCAAGCGCGTCGAGCTCGACGTCAAGGTCGGTGACGTGGTGCTCTACAGCAAGTACGGCGGCACCGAGGTGAAGTACAACGGCGAGGAGTACCTCGTCCTCTCGGCTCGCGACGTGCTCGCGATCATCGAGAAGTAGTTCACCCGGAACCACCGGTTCTGCTTTACAGCTGCGCCCCTGGCCCCGCCGTTGATCAGCCGGGTGCCAGGGGCGCAGCTCATTCACCGCTAGCACACCTAGCACACCTCTAGATTTCCGAGAGGGCCAACGCTCCCATGGCGAAGATCCTGAAGTTCGACGAGGACGCCCGTCGCGCCCTTGAGCGCGGCGTCAACAAGCTCGCCGACACGGTGAAGGTGACGATCGGCCCCAAGGGCCGCAATGTCGTCATCGACAAGAAGTTCGGCGCCCCCACCATCACCAACGACGGTGTGACCATCGCCCGCGAGGTCGAGGTCGAGGACCCGTACGAGAACCTCGGCGCCCAGCTGGTGAAGGAGGTGGCGACCAAGACCAACGACATCGCGGGTGACGGTACGACCACCGCCACCGTGCTCGCCCAGGCGCTCGTGCGCGAGGGCCTGAAGAACGTCGCCGCCGGTGCCTCCCCGGCCGCCCTGAAGAAGGGCATCGACGCCGCCGTCGCCGCGGTCTCCGAGGACCTGCTCGCCTCGGCCCGCCCGATCGAAGAGAAGTCCGACATCGCCGCCGTCGCCGCGCTGTCCGCCCAGGACCAGCAGGTCGGCGAGCTCATCGCCGAGGCGATGGACAAGGTCGGCAAGGACGGTGTCATCACCGTCGAGGAGTCCAACACCTTCGGTCTGGAGCTGGACTTCACCGAGGGCATGGCCTTCGACAAGGGCTACCTGTCGCCGTACTTCGTGACGGACCAGGAGCGCATGGAGGCCGTCCTGGAGGACCCGTACATCCTCATCCACCAGGGCAAGATCGCCTCGATCGCCGACCTGCTGCCGCTGCTGGAGAAGGTCATCCAGGCGGGTGCCTCCAAGCCGCTGCTGATCATCGCCGAGGACGTCGAGGGCGAGGCCCTCTCCACCCTCGTCGTCAACAAGATCCGCGGCACCTTCAACGCGGTCGCGGTCAAGGCCCCCGGCTTCGGTGACCGTCGCAAGGCGATGCTCGGCGACATGGCCACCCTCACCGGCGGCACCGTCATCGCCGAGGAGGTCGGCCTCAAGCTCGACCAGGTCGGCCTGGACGTGCTGGGCACCGCCCGCCGCGTGACCATCACCAAGGACGACACCACCATCGTCGACGGCGGTGGCAAGGCCGAGGACGTCTCCGGCCGCGTCGCCCAGATCAAGGCCGAGATCGAGACCACGGACTCCGACTGGGACCGCGAGAAGCTCCAGGAGCGCCTCGCGAAGCTGGCCGGCGGCGTGTGCGTGATCAAGGTCGGCGCCGCCACCGAGGTGGAGCTGAAGGAGAAGAAGCACCGTCTGGAGGACGCCATCTCCGCGACCCGCGCCGCGGTCGAGGAGGGCATCGTCTCCGGTGGTGGCTCCGCGCTCGTCCACGCGGTGAAGGTCCTCGAGGGCAACCTCGACAAGACCGGCGACGAGGCCACCGGTGTCGCCGTCGTCCGCAAGGCCGCCGTCGAGCCGCTGCGCTGGATCGCCGAGAACGCCGGGCTGGAGGGCTACGTCATCACCTCCAAGGTCGCCGAGCTCGAGAAGGGCCAGGGCTTCAACGCCGCCACCGGCGAGTACGGCGACCTGGTCAAGGCCGGCGTCATCGACCCGGTCAAGGTCACCCGCTCCGCCCTGGAGAACGCCGCCTCCATCGCCTCCCTCCTCCTCACGACCGAGACCCTGGTCGTCGAGAAGAAGGAAGAGGAGGAGCCGGCCGCCGCGGGTCACGGCCACGGCCACGCCCACTGACGCACCCCGGCACATCGCGTGAGGCCCGGCGCCCCTTCGGGGGTGCCGGGCCTTCGCCTGTCCGGTCTGCTTCCGGTCCGCTTCCGGCGTCGTCCGGTGTCCGGTCCGCTTCCGGCGTCGTCCGGACCGGCCTGCCTCCCTACCTCTCCAGCGCGTCGAGCGCCCCGAGCTGAGCCATCAGCCCCAGCCGGTCGTACTGCCACCAGCCCTCGACGATCTTCCCGTCCTCCTGGAAGCGGAAGATCGTGGTCCCGGTCATGCTGACCTTCCTGCCCGTGGCCGCGATCCCCAGGAACTCACCCTTGTGGGTCCCGTTCCAGGTCCATCGCGTCGACACCCGGTCGCCCTGCGAGATCTGGTCCTCGATCGTGAACGCGAAGTCGAAGCCGCCGCGCCACATCCGTATGTCCCTGCGTATGGCGTCCAGCCCGATAGTGTCCTGCTCATTGGCCGGGTCGTGGTCGTGGTAGCTCTCCGCGTACACGTCGTTGAGCGGAGGCAGATCGCCCTCGGTGGCCGCCAGCTCGAAGAGCCTGCGGACGTTGGCCGCGTACAGCTGCTCGTCCCGCACCACGTCCAGATCGGTGAACGTGGGGCTCTCGTCGCAGAGCGCGACCATGTCCCGGAAGATACGTCCGGTCTCCGGGAGCTTCGAGTTCCGCATCGCCTCCTCGTACGAGCCGAACTCCACGATCTCGATCAGGTGCGACGTGTCGGACCGGTCCTTGCCGATGATGTTGTGCGTGGCGGTCCGCCTGCCTTTGGTTTGCTCGACCCATGTGTCCATCAGCCGGTTCATCTCGTCGAACCGGGTTGTCTTGCAGTCGATGAGCTGCACGAACGTCATGACACCGCCTCCCAGCCCCCCTGGGTCCGGCTGACACCCCCATTTTCCCACCGGGGTTCGGCCTACCGGGATTCCCTACTGGGGCCCGAACTTGTTCCCCTTCGCAGTGATCCCGCCGAGCAGGCCCCGGGGCAGTACCTTCGCCACGCCCATCAGCGCCTTGTACCGCGGGTCCGGGATGGACAGCGACTTGCCGCGGGCCAGGTCGGCCAGCGCCGCCGTGACCAGCTTGTCGGCGTCCAGCCACATCCAGCCCGGGATGCTGTCCGTGCCCAGACCGGCCCGCTCATGGAACTCGGTCCGCACGAAGCCCGGGGCCAGCGCCATCAGCCGCACCCCGCTGCCCGCCAGATCCCGCGCCGCGCCCTGCGTGAACTGCACGACCCACGCCTTGGACGCGCTGTACGTGCCCCGCGGCACGAACGCGGCCACCGACGCCACGTTGACGACCCCGCCCCGGCCCCGCTCCCGCATCCCCTCGGCCGCCGCGGAGGTCAGCCGGAGCACCGCCTCGCAGTGCACCTTGAGCATCGTCAGCTCGTCGGCCATCGGCACGTCGAGATAGTGGCCCTTGGTGCCGAACCCCGCGTTGTTGATCAGCAGGTCGACCGGGTTCCTGCGGTCGGCCAGCCGCCGCTCCACCGACTCGATACCGTCGTCCGTGGACAGGTCGGCGGTCAGCACCTCCGCCTCGATGCCGTGCCGGTCGTGCAACTCGGTCGCCTGCTCGCGCAGCCGCTTCGTGTCGCGCGCCACCAGGACGAGGTTGTGACCGTCAGCCGCCAGCCGCCGAGCGAAGGCGGCACCGATACCCGCGGTCGAACCCGTAATCAGAGCCGTTGTCATGACGCAAGGTTAGTGAACCGGACTGTGCGAGTCCGCCGCCCGTACGGGCCTTCACCTGTCCTTGCCGCACTCAGCACGGGACACGGTCCCGCCCGGGCGCCCCTGCCGTCGTCCGGCCGCCCGCTACACGCCCCCGCTGTGCTTCGCCATGTACTTCTCCGCCCGCTTCCGTGCCTCCGGATGCAGCGCATCCCCCGCCTCCGGCAGACGTGGCAGCAGCTCCGGCTCGGTCGTGACGGCCCGGAACTGGAGGGCCACCGTCACCTCGTGGTCCGGGCGGTGGACGATCTCGACGGGGTCGCCGGCCCGGATCTCGCCCGCCTCGACGACCCGCAGGTACGCACCGGGCGCGCCCTGCCGCGTGAAGCGCTTGACCCAGCCCTGCTCACCGAGGTGCACCTGGAAGTTGAGGCAGGGGATCCGGCCCGAGGTGACCTCCAGGACCACGTCGGCGCCGATCCGCCAGCGCTCCCCGATCCGCGCACCGGACACGTCGACGCCCTCGGTGGTGAGGTTCTCGCCGAACACGCCGTTGGGCAGGGCTCGGCCCAGCTCCTGCTCCCAGCCGTCGAGGTCCTCACGCGCGACCGCGTACACCGCCTGGTCCTCGCCGCCGTGATGCTCCGTGTTGCAGACGGCGTCCCCGGCCACCCCACTGGCGCCCACTCCCTCGGTGCCGGGCGCGGAGATCCGCAACGGCCCCTCCACCGGTCGCTTGTCGATGCCGGTCACGTGCCCTCGAAGGCCCGGGTGATCCACGGTCCTGGGGCGCCCCACGTTCAGCGAAAGAACCTTCATGGCGGCACGCTAGGCGATCACGGCCAAAGCGTCGACGCAGTATCCGGCTCCCTGCCCAAGCCTGACTTATGCTCGAAGCGTGATTGAGGCCCGTCATCTCCGCGTCCTGCGCGCCGTCGCCACCACCGGCTCCTTCTCGGCGGCGGGGCGTGAGCTCGGCTGCACCCAGCCCGCCGTCAGTCAGCAGATGAAGGCCCTGGAGACCTCGGTGGGTACGCCGCTGCTCATCCGCAGCGGCCGCGAGATGAGGCTGACGCAGGCGGGCGAGGCACTGGTCCGGCACGCCGCCGGGATCCTCGCGGGGCTCACGGCCGCCGAGGAGGAGGTGGCCGCCATCGCCGGCCTCAGGGCCGGACGCGTCCGTCTCGTGTCCTTCCCCAGCGGCAGTTCCACCCTCGTGCCCACGGCGCTCGCCGCGCTGCGCGCCGCGCACCCGGGGACCCGCGTCTTTCTGGAGGAGGCCGAGCCGCCGGTGTCCGTCGAGATGCTGCGCCAGGGGGACTGCGACATCGCGCTCGCCTTCCGGTACGAGGGCGCGGCCGGGCCCGAGGAGTGGGACGACCTGGTCGTGCGCCCGCTGCTCAGCGACCGGCTCGTCGGGCTCGTACCGGAGGGGCACCGGCTGGCCCGTACGGAATCCGTGGAGATCGGGGCACTCTCCGCGGAGCCGTGGATCGCGGGCTGTCCGCGTTGCCGCGGGCACCTGGTCGAGATCTGTGAGGGAGCGGGCTTCACACCGCGGATCGACTTCGCGACCGACGACTACCCGGCCGTCGTCGGCCTGGTCGGGGCGGGGCTCGGCGTCGCGGTACTGCCGGAGCTGGCCATCGAGTCGGTACGGCCCAAGGGGGTGCGGACGGTCTCCGTGGAACCCGCCGTGCGCCGGGAGATCGTGGCGCTCACGCTGCCGGACCTGGCCCAGGTGCCCGCGGTCGCGGCGACGCTGGAGCAGCTGGCCAAGGCGGCCGCCCGATAGCGAAAAACCGGGCACACATGTGCGTGCCCGGCGTGCAGTGCGGAGACGTTGGGTATCGAGGAAACGTTCTTTCAGTTGTGCGAGGCGGCATCGCTTCCGGTCGCCGATGCCGACACCAGCCGGTTGCGTGCCCGGCCCATGAGCTCTTCGCGCTCGTCCTCTGTCAGTCCGCCCCACACGCCGTACGGCTCGCGCACCCGCAGCGCGTGCGCCGCGCACTCCGCGCGGACCGGGCACCTCATGCAGACCTCTTTGGCCGAGTTCTCGCGAGCGCTCCGTGCCGCGCCACGCTCACCCTCCGGGTGGAAGAAGAGCGAGCTGTCGACTCCGCGGCACGCCGCAAGGAGCTGCCAGTCCCACAGATCCGCGTTGGGCCCGGGAAGGCGGGAGAAATCTGCCATTGCGTTGTCCCCTTGTTGCCGTTCTGGGCTGAGATGTGACTCGACGATGTGACTCGACCGTACATCCGCGATCTAAGGAGATGAAAATATGACCCATTGCGAATCTAGCCTCAAACACCGCAAAAAGGGAAGAAATGGGGCTAAATGGGGCATGGTTGTGATGAAACGTTGAGGGTCCGTTGCGCATGTCTGCGCTGTGTCCGTCCCCTCACGTAGAGTGCCGAAGGTGGCTCAGTGCCCCGTAACTCTTTCGAGTGACCGTCGTTGAGAGTGCGGAGGCGGTTGAAGGAACAAGCGCTCGGGCAGGCGTCTCAAGTCCGCTCGCGAGTGTCGACCGCACAGGTGACGATTCGTACCAGCCTGGAGGCTCAAGGTGACGCGCATCAGCTGCGGAGGGCGGCCATGACATCCGTCCTCGTCTGCGACGACTCCCCGCTTGCCCGAGAGGCGCTCCGCCGCGCGGTCGCGACCGTGCCCGGCGTCGAGCGCGTGACGACGGCGGCCAACGGCGAGGAAGTCCTCCGCCGCTGGGGCGCCGACCGCTCGGACCTGATTCTCATGGACGTACGCATGCCCGGTCTGGGCGGCGTCGAGACCGTACGGCGGCTGCTGTCCGCCGACCCCGGTGCGCGCATCATCATGCTCACCGTCGCCGAGGACCTCGACGGAGTGGCGCTCGCGGTGGCCGCCGGGGCGCGGGGCTATCTGCACAAGGACGCCTCGCGCGCCGAGCTGCGGGCCACGGTGACGCAGGCGCTCGCCGACCCGACGTGGCGGCTCGCCCCGCGCAGGCTGCGTTCGGCCGAGATGGGGGCCGCCCCCACGCTCACCGCGCGCGAGATCCAGGTCCTGGAGGGTATGAGCCACGGCCGGTCGAACGCGGAGATCGGCCGGGAGCTGTTCCTCTCCGAGGACACCGTCAAGACACATGCCCGGCGGCTGTTCAAGAAGCTCGGCGCCTCCGACCGGGCGCACGCCGTGGCACTGGGCTTCCGGTGGGGCCTGGTCCGTTAAAGGTGAACCGAAGCGGGGGCTCGGGAATCCCCGCCTGCCGCAGGGTGGGCGGGGCCGGTTTCCGAAAAGTCGGCGGGAGCGCTTTCCGGCAGGTCAACGGGGTGCGTATCGCGAGGTGGCCGGGGGTGGCAAAGCGGCCCGCCGGGTGCCTGCTGCTTGTTTCGCCGCGGATGCCGCATCCTTGAGGTGTGGAGTTCCTCGGGGACGAGTCGGACGAGCGGAAGGGGAGGGCGCAGGAGATGAGTTCCGGCGCACCTGCTCATAACGCTTCGGTGCACAACATGGCGCACGGTGTCACGGGGCGGACGGCCTCAGGGCACCATGGAGCGATGCGCGATGACGAGACGACGGTGATCGGCGCGCTCGTTCATCGCGCTGTCGACGGAGACCAGCAGGCCACACACGACCTGCTCGCCCACGTCCACCCGCTCGCCCTGCGCTATTGCCGCACGCGGCTGTCCCGGCTTCCGGGTGACGCTCGCCACTTCGTGGAGGACCTGGCACAGGAGGTCTGCGTCGCCGTGCTCCTGGCGCTGCCGCGCTACAAGGACACGGGAAGGCCTTTCGAGGCGTTCGTCTTCGCCATCGCCGCCCACAAGGTCGCTGATCTGCAGCGGGCCGCGATGCGCCACCCGGGCTCCACGGCGGTCCCCTCGGACGAGATGCCCGAGCGGCCGGACGACTCGCTGGGCCCGGAGGAGCGTGCGCTGCTGAGCAGCGACGCCGAGTGGGCCAAGAAGCTCCTGGCCAACCTTCCGGAGAACCAGCGGGAGCTGCTCCTGCTGCGCATCGCGGTGGGGCTCACGGCCGAGGAGACGGGCCAGATGCTGGGGATGTCTCCAGGGGCCGTACGCGTGGCACAGCATCGCGCACTGAGCAGGTTGCGGGCGCTGGCGGAGCAGTAGGCGGGCTCCCCCGGGGGCCTGCCCCGGACCTCCCGGAGGCGTATTTCCGGCCGCATCCGGTGCCCTGATGAACGGGGGCGATGCCCGAACCGTACGAACATACGAAGCCAAAGGGTGCGCTACGCCATGGAATGAGGCACCTCCACTTCCCGTTAGCATGGACATCCGCACCGAGCAAGGCCATTTGGGGAAGGTGTCATGACTGCAAACGTCGACGGAGTGCCCGAGAAATTCGCGACACTCGGGCTGACCTACGACGACGTGCTGCTGCTGCCGGGCGCATCCGAAGTGCTCCCGAACGCGGTCGACACCTCGTCCCGTGTGTCGCGCAATGTGCGTGTGAACATCCCGCTGCTCTCGGCGGCGATGGACAAGGTGACCGAGTCCCGCATGGCGATCGCGATGGCCAGGCAGGGCGGCGTCGGCGTGCTGCACCGCAACCTCTCCGTCGAGGACCAGGTCAACCAGGTCGATCTGGTGAAGCGCTCCGAGTCCGGCATGGTCACCGACCCGATCACGGTGAACCCGGACGCGACGCTGGCCGAGGCCGACGCCCTGTGCGCCAAGTTCCGCATCAGCGGTGTTCCGGTCACCGACGGCAGCGGCAAGCTGCTCGGCATCGTCACCAACCGCGACATGGCCTTCGAGTCGGACCGTTCGCGCCAGGTCCGCGAGGTCATGACGCCGATGCCGCTGGTCACCGGCAAGGTCGGCATCTCCGGCAACGACGCCATGGACCTGCTGCGCCGCCACAAGATCGAGAAGCTTCCCCTGGTCGACGAGGCGGGCGTCCTGAAGGGCCTCATCACCGTCAAGGACTTCGTGAAGGCCGAGCAGTACCCGAACGCCGCGAAGGACTCCGAGGGCCGTCTGCTCGTGGGTGCCGCCGTCGGCGCCAGCCCCGAGGCGCTGGAGCGGGCCCAGGCACTGGCCGCGGCCGGCGTGGACTTCCTGGTCGTCGACACCTCGCACGGCCACAACAGCAACGCGCTCAGCTGGATGTCGAAGATCAAGTCGAGCGTGGGCGTGGACGTGATCGGCGGCAACGTCGCCACGCGTGACGGAGCCCAGGCGCTGATCGACGCCGGTGTGGACGGCATCAAGGTGGGCGTGGGCCCCGGTTCGATCTGCACCACCCGAGTCGTCGCCGGTATCGGCGTCCCTCAGGTCACGGCCATCTACGAGGCGGCCCTCGCGGCCCGCGCCGCGGGTGTCCCGGTGATCGGAGACGGTGGCCTGCAGTACTCCGGCGACATCGGCAAGGCGCTGGCCGCCGGCGCCGACACGGTGATGCTCGGCAGCCTCCTCGCGGGCTGCGAGGAGTCGCCCGGTGAGCTGCTCTTCATCAACGGCAAGCAGTTCAAGTCGTACCGCGGCATGGGCTCCCTCGGCGCCATGCAGTCCCGGGGCCAGGGCAGGTCCTACTCGAAGGACCGCTACTTCCAGGCGGAGGTGGCCACCGACGACAAGCTGGTGCCCGAGGGCATCGAGGGACAGGTGCCCTACCGCGGCCCGCTGGCCAACGTTCTGCACCAGCTCGTGGGCGGTCTGCGCCAGACCATGGGCTACGTGGGCGCCGCCACCATCGACGAGATGGAGTCAAAGGGCCGCTTCGTGCGGATCACCTCGGCGGGCCTCAAGGAGAGCCACCCGCACGACATTCAGATGACGGTCGAGGCACCGAACTACACCAGCCGGGGCTGAACAGCCGGGGTTGAACGGTCGGGGTTCAAGCCTGAGCTGAACGGCCGGAGCTGGAGAACAGCCTCCACGCGTACGCGTGCCCCACGTCCAAGGGCGGTCCCGGAACCTCCGGGACCGCCCTTGCCGTGGGTGTCGGGGATACTGGAGGCGCTGGAACGCAAAGGGAAAGGCCACTCACGTGACTGAGATCGAGATCGGGCGCGGCAAGCGCGGCCGCCGGGCGTACGCCTTCGACGACATCGCCGTCGTCCCGAGCCGCCGTACCCGGGACCCGAAGGAGGTCTCGATCGCCTGGCAGATCGACGCCTACCGTTTCGAGCTGCCCTTCCTGGCCGCCCCCATGGACTCGGTCGTCTCGCCGGCCACCGCGATCCGCATCGGCGAGCTGGGCGGCCTCGGCGTCCTGAACCTCGAAGGCCTGTGGACGCGGTACGAGGACCCGCAGCCGCTGCTCGACGAGATCGCCGGGCTGGACGCGGAGACCGCGACCCGCCGCCTCCAGGAGATCTACGCGGCTCCGATCAAGGAGGAGCTGATCGGGCAGCGCCTGAAGGAGGTGCGTGACTCGGGTGTGGTCACCGCCGCCGCGCTTTCCCCGCAGCGCACCGCGCAGTTCTCCAAGGCGGTCGTGGACGCGGGCGTCGACATCTTCGTCATCCGCGGTACGACGGTGTCGGCGGAGCACGTCTCCGGCGCCGCCGAGCCGCTGAACCTGAAGCAGTTCATCTACGAGCTGGACGTCCCGGTGATCGTGGGCGGCTGCGCCACGTACACCGCGGCTCTGCACCTGATGCGTACGGGCGCGGCCGGCGTCCTCGTCGGCTTCGGCGGCGGCGCCGCGCACACCACGCGCAACGTACTGGGCATCCAGGTGCCCATGGCGACCGCGGTCGCCGACGTCGCCGCCGCCCGGCGCGACTACATGGACGAGTCCGGCGGGCGGTACGTGCACGTGATCGCCGACGGCGGCGTGGGCTGGTCCGGCGACCTGCCCAAGGCCATCGCCTGCGGTGCCGACGCGGTGATGATGGGCTCGCCGCTGGCCCGTGCCACGGATGCGCCGGGCAAGGGCCACCACTGGGGCATGGAGGCCGTCAACGAGGAGCTGCCGCGCGGCAAGAAGGTCGGCCTCGGCACGGTGGGCACGATCGAGGAGGTCCTCACGGGCCCGTCCCACACCCCGGACGGCTCGATGAACTTCTTCGGTGCGCTGCGGCGGGCCATGGCGACCACCGGGTACAGCGAGCTGAAGGAGTTCCAGCGGGTCGAGGTGACGGTGGCGGACTCGCAGCACAAGCGGTAGGCCGTCAGGCCGTAGGCATCGAAGGGCCCGGTTGCTCGTGGGGGTGACCGGGTCTTTTGTGTGCCCAAGTGGGGCCGGTGGGGCGTGTTTTGCGGTATGGGGCGCACGGTTGCGTTCGGGGCGAATGCGCGCTGGAGGGCAGTACTGAGGCGGTAACGTCCGTGTCCGGCGCATCGGTTCTCTGGGCGCCCCCTTCCAAGGATCACGGTTCCGGACCCCGGCCCTCGGGGCCCGGCCCGAACTCCAACACGCCGTCCACCGGGCAAATGGGCGGCATCGTGGAAGGGGGCACCCATGGGGCGTCACCGCAAGCCCACCCGCTGGGATCGGAACCGTCTGTGGATGGTGAAGTGCCGGAGGAGGTGGATCTTGCGTATGTATGGAAGGTGAGCGGCCACCCCCACGAGAACTAGGGGTGGACACTCCGTTCACTTTTCAGGAGCCTGCCGCAGTGCCACCTGCGGTGGGCTCCACCTTTTGTACGGTACCGGATCCGCTGTCGGGTGGCCCGATACCAGAGAAGGTTCTCCTTTCAGGAGCCTGCCGCAGTACCCCCTGCAACCGGCTCCGCCTTTCTGCATGGCACCAGACCGCTACGGCGGCGAGGTACCGGAGAAGGTGGATCTTGCGGCTTTTCGTGTCCCGCAGGCTACTGGCGGAGAGTGCCGTGTGCCACCAGCCCCAGAGCCTCAGCCACCCACGCGCCCCCCGTCACAACCGATGCGCCGCCCCCGCAGGCGCAGCCCCCCGCGTATCCAGCAGCAACTGCGCCTTCACCGACAACCCCTGCAGGTCGTACGTGCGGTGCTGCTGGAGCAGGATCGTCAGGTCGGCGTCGGCGGCGGCCTCGTAGAGGGAGTCGGCGCGGGGGACCGGGCGGTCGAGGACGTTCCAGGACGGGACGTACGGGTCGTGGTAGCTGACGGCGGCGCCGAGTTCCATCAGGCGCAGGGCGATCTCTCGTGCGGGGGTGCTCTGTTGGTCGGCCACGTCGGGCTTGTAGGTGACGCCGAGGAGGAGCACGCGGGCGCCGCGGGCGGACTTGCCGTGCTCGTTGAGGAGCGTGGCGGCGCGCTGGACGACGTACTGGGGCATGCGGTCGTTGACCCGCTGTGCCAGTTCGACCATGCGCAGGGAGCGGGGCGCGTGGCCGGCCAGGTCCTGGGGGACACCGTGGCCGCCGACGCCGGGGCCCGGACGGAAGGCCTGGAAGCCGAACGGCTTGGTCTCGGCGCACCGGATGACGTCCCACAGGTCGACGCCCAGGTTGTGGCAGAGGACGGCCATCTCGTTGACGAGGGCGATGTTGACGTGCCGGTAGTTGGTCTCCAGGAGCTGCACGGTCTCCGCTTCGCGGGGTCCACGCGCGCGTACCACCTTGTCGGTGAGGCGCCCGTAGAAGGCGGCGGCCGACTCGGTGCAGGCGGGGGTGAGGCCGCCGATCACCTTGGGGGTGTTGGCAGGGCCGAAGTCGCGGTTTCCGGGGTCGGCGCGGCCCGGTGAATACGCGAGGTGGAAGTCGCGGCCCGCGCGCAGGCCGGAGCCCTCTTCGAGGAGCGGACGCAGGAACTGCTCCGTGGTGCCGGGGTGCACGGGGGACTCCAGGATCACCGTGGTGTGCGGGCGCAGCCGTGCGGCGAGGGTGCGGGCGGCGTCGGCGACATGGGCGAGGTCGAGGGTGCCGTCGGCGCCGTGCGGGGTCGGGGCGCAGATGACCGCCGTACGGACGCGGCCGAGTTCGGCGGGACTGGTGGTGGGCCGGAAGCCCTGGGCGCGCATGCGGCGGAGTTCGGCGGGGGTGAGGGAGCCGTTCTGGGAGTCGGCATCGGGGGCGGTCCTGTACCCGAGCGTGGGGATGCCGGCGGCGACGGCGGCCTGGGCCAGCGGCAGGCCGAGCTGACCGAGTCCGATGACGGCGAGATCTGCGGGCATGGCGTGGGCCGTCCTTCGCGATAGCCGAAGCGGGACAGTCGCGCAAGCCCTGTGGACAGGATGGGCGAGCGCAATGTCAGACTAGGAGTAAATATGACCGTTATGCGGTATTGGCTGACTCTCTTTCTCCGCGCGTCCCCGAGAGTTGTCCACAGGCGGACGGCGGGTGGTGGCCGAAGTCGGACGACGCGGTCAGAATTCTGGGCATGGGGGATGTGAGCCGGGTCTTGCCGGGAAGGCGGGACCAGCGCGACAGACAGCGGGAGGCAGCGGTGAGGACAGCGACACTGGGGCCGGCGCAGCGCGCCGAGTCCCTGGCGGGAATGGCCGAGCGCGAGCTGGACGTGCTGGTCGTCGGCGCGGGCGTGGTCGGCGCGGGCACCGCGCTCGACGCGGCGACGCGCGGCCTGTCCACGGGACTGGTCGAAGCGCGTGACTGGGCGTCGGGCACCTCCAGCAGGTCCAGCAAGCTGATCCACGGCGGGCTGCGCTATCTGGAGATGCTCGACTTCGCACTCGTACGGGAGGCGTTGAAGGAGCGCGGGCTGCTGCTGGAGCGGCTGGCACCCCACCTGGTGAAGCCGGTTCCGTTCCTCTACCCGCTGCAGCACAAGGGCTGGGAGCGGCTGTACGCGGGATCGGGCGTCGCGCTCTACGACGGCATGTCGATGGCGCGCGGCCACGGCCGGGGCCTGCCCGCGCACCGTCACCTGACGCGCCGCAACGCCCTGCGCGTCGCGCCCTGCCTGAAGAAGGACGCCCTGGTCGGGGCCCTCCAGTACTACGACGCCCAGATGGACGACGCCCGCTACGTGGCCACTCTGGTGCGCACGGCGGCGTCGTACGGCGCGAAGGTGGCCAACCGCGCGCGTGTGACCGGCTTCCTGCGCGAGGGCGAGCGCGTCGTCGGAGCCCGGGTGCAGGACGTGGAAGCGGGCGGGGAGTACGAGGTCCGCGCCAAGCAGGTCGTGAACGCCACCGGCGTGTGGACCGACGACACCCAGGCGATGGTGGGCGAGCGGGGCCAGTTCCATGTGCGGGCGTCCAAGGGCATCCACCTGGTCGTGCCGAAGGACCGGATCCACTCCACGACCGGGCTCATCCTGCGGACCGAGAAGTCGGTGCTGTTCGTCATCCCCTGGGGGCGGCACTGGATCGTCGGCACCACGGACACCGACTGGGACCTCGACAAGGCCCACCCGGCCGCGTCCAGCGCGGACATCGACTATCTCCTGGAGCACGTGAACTCGGTACTGGCGGTGCCGCTCACCCGGGACGACGTGCAGGGCGTGTACGCGGGCCTTCGGCCACTGCTCGCAGGCGAGTCGGACGCCACCAGCAAGCTGTCGCGCGAGCACACCGTGGCGCATCCGGTGCCGGGGCTCGTGGTCGTGGCGGGCGGCAAGTACACGACCTACCGGGTGATGGCCAAGGACGCCGTGGACGCGGCGGTGCACGGTCTCGACCAGCGGGTCGCCGAGTGCGTGACCGAGGACGTACCGCTGCTCGGGGCCGAGGGGTACCGGGCGCTGTGGAACGCGCGGGCTCGGACAGCGGCGCGGACCGGACTCCATGTGGCACGCGTCGAGCACCTGTTGAACCGCTACGGGGCGATGGCGGAGGAGCTGCTCGACCTGATCGGGACCGATCCGTCGCTGGGGGAGCCCCTGCACGCGGCTGAGGACTATCTGCGGGCCGAGGTCGTGTACGCGGCCTCGCACGAAGGGGCACGGCACCTGGACGACGTGCTCACGCGGCGCACGCGGATCTCGATCGAGACGTTCGACCGCGGCACGCGCAGTGCGCGGGAGGCCGCGGAGCTGATGGCTCCCGTGCTCGGCTGGGACAAGGACCAGGTCGAGCGTGAGATCGAGCACTACCGGAAGCGGGTGGAGGCCGAGCGGGAGTCGCAGCGTCAGCCGGACGACCTGACCGCCGACGCGGCACGGCTGGGGGCGCCGGACATCGTGCCGCTGTAGTGAGGGGATGGGTTTGGGGAGATAGGGGG
>NZ_VMNX01000228.1 GCF_009377235.1 Streptomyces acidicola | reverse complement strand
GGAGGAATCCGCGCGGGCAGGGTGGGAGGAATCTGCGAGGTTGTTGGTCATGGTGAGGCTGCCTCTCGGGACAGGGGGGCGGTGTTCAGCGGGCGGCACGCGCCTCGCGCGGAAGCCACTCGAAGGCCTCGGCGCTCGGCCGGTCGCCCGGCTTGTACTCCAGGCCCACCCAGCCCGCGTAACCGGCCTTGTGGAGCTGGTCGAGCAGCTCCTGAAGCGGGAGCGTGCCCGTGCCCGGTGCGCCGCGGCCGGGGTTGTCGGCGATCTGTACGTGACCGGTCCTGTCCGCGTACGCGGCGATCACCTGCGGCAGGTCCTCGCCGTTCATGGACAGGTGGTACAGGTCCATCAGGAACCGCGCGTTGCCGAGGCCCGACGCCCGGTTGACCTGGTCGACGACCTCGACGGCGGCCGGCGCCGACACCAGTGGGTACCGCGGTGACTCGGGCTTGTTGAGGGCCTCGACCAGCAGGATCGCGCCGATCCGGTCGGCGGCACGGGCCGCGAGTACCAGGTTCTCCAGGGCGAGTTCGTCCTGCTCGGCGGGGTCCGCGCCGTCGACGCGGTTGCCGTACAGGGCGTTGAGCGCCGTGCAGCCGAGGGAGGCGGCGAAGCCGGCGGCCACGTCGATGTTGGCGCGGAACCTCTCCGACTCCTCGCCGGGGATCGACAGGGCCCCACGGTCCGGCCCGGGCAGCTGCCCCGCGTAGAGGTTCAGCCCCGTGAGTTGGACCCCCGCGTCCTCGATCGCCTTCTTCAGGGCGTCGAGCTCGGACCGCTCAGGCGTGGGCGCATCGACCCAGGGCCACCACAGCTCGACCGCGGTGAAGCCGGCCGCGGCGGCGGCCACGGGGCGCTCCAGGAGCGGGAGTTCCGTGAAGAGGATCGACAGGTTGACGGCGAAGCGCTGGTCTGCGGCGGTGCTCCATTCAAAGCCTGACATCGGCGCGAGGCCTCTTTCCATATTGCGGAAACTTATTTCTGCTCAATGGAAGGCTGCCTGGGGCTGGAGGCGGCTGTCAAGGGCGCTCACACAACGGGCCCGGCGTGAGTCGGACGCCGGAAGGCCGTACGCCGCCGGACGGCTGACCGACCCCGGAGCAGGCCCTCGACATGATCGGCGTCGCCCCCTGAACATCATCCGCGTCGCCCACTGAACGCCCCGACCCGGTGTCCACAGGCATGCCCTACGGCCGGTCTGCGCATCTCTGCTGATCGTCGCGGGGGATTCGTTAAGGTCGTGTCGAAGCGACTGGGGCACACCAGCAGTCGGAGGACTGAGGGGACGCGCAGGTCAGAGCCGATGCCATGGGGGCGCAGTGCGACTGAGAGTGGAGTTCACGACCGAGCCCTTCGATCTCGACGAGCCGCCCGCGCACGCGCTGGTGGCCCGCGAGGTCATGGAGACGGCCGCCCTCGACGCCGTGGAGGTCGGCCCCTTCGGCAACACCGCGGAAGGCCGGGCCGACGAGGTGCTCAGCGCTGTCGACACTGTGCTGCGCAAGGCCCTGGAGGCCGGCGCCACCCGTGTGTCGTTGCAGGTGAACGTGATCAACACGGCCGGGGAGGGCGGTAGGTGACCGGCAACGGGGACGACCCCTTCCTCGCGGCGGTGAAGCCGCTGGTCGACGCCATGGGCGGCGAGATGCTGCCGCCCGGCGAGGCCGGCCCCGATGACGTGGTGCTCTCCTGGGAGGGCGCCGACGTCGTCGCCGTACGACTGCCGCAGCTCGCCGAATCGCTCGACCACATCCTGGCCGCCATGGAGCGCAAGCAGGGCAAGCCCCTGGCCGAGCTGGACCGCAAGGCCAAGCAGCAGGTCGTCCGGACCCTGGAGGCGCGCGGCGCCTTCCTGGTGCGGCACGGCGTGGAGACCGTCGCCGGGGCGCTCGGCGTCAGCCGCTTCACCGTCTACAACTACATCAACTACGCCAACGAGCAACGGGCCAGGGCGCGCGGGAGCGAAGCGGAGCCGTTGTAGAGCCCCCCGCGTGTCAGATCAGGACGGGTCGAGGAGGACGGGAAGTTCCGCCAGCCCGCGGAACGCGGGGAACGGTACGGTCAGCCAGCGTGAGTCCTCCGGTGCCTCGGCCAGAGCCATGTCCGGGTACCGTTCGAAGAGCGTGGTGAGGGCGATCTGCATCTCCAGGCGTGCCAGCGGGGCGCCGATGCAGTAGTGCGGGCCGACGCCGAACGTCAGATGGTCCGCCTGGACGTTCGGGCGCTTTACGTCCATCCGGTTCGGATCGGTGAAGGCTTCCGGGTCACGGTTGGCCGCGGCGATCGAGATCTGGACGAGCGCACCCTTGGGGATGAGCGTGTCACGGATCACGACGTCTTCCTTCGCGTAGCGGAACGTCGAGTTCTCCACGGAGGTCTCGAACCGGAAGATCTCTTCGCTGGCCGAGTTCATGGAGCCCGCGCTCTGGAGTGCCAGCCGCTTCTGCTCCGGTTGGGCGAGCAAATGGTGGACGGCGTTGCCGATCTGGTACGCGGTCGATTTGTGGCCGGCGAACAGCAACACCCATGCTGTGGAGACCAGTTCGTGGTCGGTGAGCGCGCCGTCCTGGTCCTGCGCTGTCACGAGTGCGCTGAGCAGGCCGCTGTCCGGCTCCTGCCGCTTCCGTGCGATCAGATCCACCAGGTAGTCGCGCAGATTGCCCTCGGCCACTTCCAGTGCCTTTCTCGCCTCTGGACCGAAGCCGGTCCGAGCGACGGTACTGGACCACGCGTGAGCCTGCTTGCGTTCGTTCTCCGGGACGCCCAGAAGCTCGCAGATCACCACGAGTGGCAGCGGGAAGCAGAACTCCGGCAGCAGATCCACGGGCCCCGAAGTCGAGCACCGGTCCAGCAACTCCTCAGTGATCTCCTGGACACGTGGACGCAGTGACTCCACCCTCTTCGGGGTGAAGGTGCTGCCGACGATCCTCCGGAGCCTGGTGTGCTTCGGCGGGTCCGAGAAGAGCATGTTGTCGTCCAGGGCGATCGACGAGTCACCGAAGATGCGCTGGTAGGCGTCGATGGCGCCGTACATGTCCTTGCTCAGACGCGGGTCGGCCAGAGCGGCACGGGCGTCGTCGTACCGGGTGATGAGGTAGGTCTCGACCCCGTGGGGAGGCGACAACGGGCACACGGGTGCTGTCGCCCTGAGCGTGGCGTAGACGGGATAGGGGTTGGCGCGAAACTCCCGACCGCAGGACGAGGCCGCGGCCGCGGCCTCGTCGGACGACATTTCCTCAGATGCGAGCGCTTCCGTCATGGCTGGTCCCAGGGATCGAGTTGCAGGCGGGGTGGTGACCGCGGGGGTGCGTTCCGACGGTCAGAGCCACGGTTTCCCATGCGTCGCCGTGAAGTAAACGTCGCTGGGCCATATGGGCCGGGTCGCCATGTGAATTGTGCGAAACGCTCCATTGCCCCGGTCGGCCCATCGTGGGGTGCGCTCCGGTCGCGTGCGCAAGTACCCGCTGATACACACTGATTGACAGGCACCGTCCGTGATGTCTCGGACCGGGCCCCGCCGGATGGATGGGAAGTCAGTGAGCGGACGCGCAACGGCATCTGTACCAGTTCTCATCGTGGGCGGATCCCTGGTGGGCCTTTCCACCTCCGTTTTCCTGGGGCGTCTTGGGATTGAGCACATGCTCGTGGAGCGGCATGCAGGGACATCGATGCATCCACGCGGCCGTGGAAACAATGTGCGCACCATGGAGATTTTCCGGACCGCCGGTCTCGAGGCACGCATCCGGGAGGCCGCCGCCGCGCTCGCCGGAAATGATGGCGTCCTTCAGGTGGACACCCTCGCCGGGAGCCGGCGCCGCTGGATCATTCGGGACATCTCGGCAGGCACAGACGTTTCGAGGATCAGTTCCTCAAACTGGTGCCTGTGCAGTCAGAACGATCTCGAACCGGTGCTGCTGAGCCGCGCCCGCCGTCAGGGCGGAGATATCCGCTTCGGCACCGAGATGCTTTCCTTCACGCAGGGGCGAGAAGGAGTCCAGGCCAGGATGAGGCGCCGGGAAACCGGTGATACCTATACCGTGAATGCCGATTTTCTGGTGGCCGCTGACGGGCCCAGGAGCTCCATCCGAGAATTTCTGGGAATCGACCAGTCGGGACCCGGGGATCTGTTCCACAATGTCAGCATCACGTTCCGGAGTAAGAAGCTCAAGGACTACATCGGGGAAAAACCGTTCGTTGTCTGCTATATCACCGATCCAATCGGTGAAGGTGCTTTGCTGCCGGTGGACAACGAGGAGCGCTGGGTGATCCATGTTCCTTGGAATCCGGACAGCGGTGAATCCCTGGAGGACTTCACTGACGACCGCTGTGTCGCGCACATTCGCGCGGCCGCCGGCGTTCCGGATGTCGATGTGGAAATCACTGGAAAGGCGCCCTGGCATGCTTCCAGTCGTGTCGCGGACAGTTACGCAAAAGGTCGGGTTTTCCTTGCCGGTGACTCGGCGCATGAAATGCCGCCCACCGGGGCGTTCGGTTCCAACACCGGAATTCAGGACGCGCACAATCTCGCCTGGAAGCTGGCCGCGGTGCTCCGCGGCTGGGCGGGCAGGCCCTTGCTGGACACCTACCAGCAGGAACGACGTCCTACGGCCCTCGCGACCATCGCCCGGGCGTGCCTGCAGGCGGTCGAGGAGCAGCACCCGGGATTCAGTCCCGAGGAGGGACGTAACAACGACCCGGCGGACATCATGACCGTGGCGCTCTGCTACCGGTATGCGTCGAATGCCGTCGTGGGCGCTTCCCCGGAGCGGTCGGTCGTACCGGAAACCTTCGAGCTCGGCGGCGAACCAGGCAGCCGTGCACCGCATATGTGGATCACGCGAGAAGGCGTCAGGATCTCCACACTGGATCTGTACGAGCGTTCCTTCGTGGTCCTCTCCGGACCCAGAGGCCATGCGTGGCGGGACGCGGCAGAAAGAGCATCGGGAACTCTGGGTGTTCCCGTTGACGCGTATCTCGTGGGAAGCGGCCGTGACTGCGACCTCGTTCCCGAGCCGGATGCCGACTGGGGAAAGGCGCACGGCACGGCCGAAGACGGTGCCGTCCTCGTGCGCCCGGACGGTTGTGTGGCCTGGCGGGCGCATGCCGGGATGCCGCATGCCGAGCGCGATCTGACGAATGCGCTGCGCACGGTGCTCTGCCGCGACTGAGCGTTCCCTGAAATCCCCCGCACCGCGTGACATCGCGGCGGCCGGTGAAATCGGCGAGAAGCAGAGAACCGGCGAGAAGCAGAGAACTGGCGAGAAGCAGAGAACTGGTGCGAAGCAGAGAAGAGGACATGGCGATGACGTTCGTGGGAGACCCTCAGTTCCAGGACGGCCGTGTGGACGTCCACCACCACTTCACCGCGCCGGCCTGGCTGGACTGGGCGGAAGATCGAGGCGTGGTCAAACGCGAAAAGCTGCCCTGGTGGACGCGCTGGGACCTGAGTACGGCCCTGGACGTCATGGACAAGACGGGCATCGGAACGGCCATCATGACGGTGGCGATGCTTGGCCGGCTCCAAGAGCGCGCGGAGCGCCAGGAAAGCGCGCGAGTCGCCCTGCGGGCGGCGGCCGACGTCGTCGAGAGTCATCCCGCGCGCTTCAGGTTCTTCACACCCGTGTTCCTCGACGACCTGGAACTCTCCACGTGGAGCCTGACATACGGCCTCGACGAGCTGGGCGCCGTCGGAGTGAGCACGAGAACCAGCATGAACGGTGTCTATCTCGGCGACGAAACGCATGACCGCCTGCTGAATGAACTGAACGAGCGGTCCGCGGTCATCAGCACACACCCCATGGAAGTACCGGCGGGAAACGACCGCGGTATGGGCCTGCCGGGAGTGCCGCCATTCGTCTGCGACTTCCTCGTGGACACCACACGCGCTGCCATCAACCTCATCAAGAACGGCACCCTGGACCGCTATCCGAATCTCACTTTCATCCTCCCCCATGGAGGGGGCTTCCTTCCCTACATCGCCACCCGGCTCGAACTCTTCGGCGGGCATCTCACCCCCGAAGTCGAGCCGGGCCGGGTCCGTGACTATCTGCACCGGTTCTACTTCGACACGGCGGGACCCATGTCCCTCTCGGCCACACCCACCCTGATGGCCACCGTGGATCCGGATCGCATCCTCTTCGGCACGGACTGGCCGCCCACCCCCGGACACGTGGTCACCGACATCACGACCCCCGCCCTGGACAACGACCCGGTCATCTCCGGCCGGCAACTCCACGGGATCAACAGGGAGAACGCCATGCGTCTGCTGGGTCTGAACCGGTGATGCCGCACCGCTGCGGCGGCGGGCGCGGCGCGGGCTCCCGGTGACCGGAGGCCTTCGTAACCTCGATTTTTCAACAATCCGTTGACGTCGTGTCGCCGGAGGGCGTTAGCTGTTCGCACAGCCCGTCCAGCGACACACGCCACGGAGGCCCCGTGACTTCGAGTTCTTCCACGCCGGGCCCAGGTCCTGTGTCGGAAGTGGCGCCTGCCGGGCGACGTCTGGCACAGGCCCTGGCCACTTTCAACGCCCTGGAGGAGCACACGGCCGCAGCGGCGCTCCATGAGGCATGCGCCTCGGCGGAGTGGGGGCGCAGGCTGCTTGCGGGACGGCCGTACGCCACGGCCGGCGACCTCCTGCGCGCCAGTGACGCCGCCATGGCGGAACTGAGCAGCGCGGACCTTCAGGAAGCGATGGCCGGGCACCCGCCGATAGGCCGTCCCAAACCCGGCGACCCCACCTCGGCCAGGGAGCAGCGCGGCATGGCCGGCGCCTCCGAGGAGCTCAGGGCCGAGATGCTCGAACTGAACCTGGCCTACCAGGACAGGTTCGGCCATGTCTTCCTGATCTGCGCGACCGGACGCACCGGCGAGCAGATGCGCGACGCGGTCAGGGAACGGATCGGCAACTCGCCCGAGCAGGAGCGCGAGATCGTCCGCACCGAGCTGGGCAGGATCAACCGCATCCGGCTCACCCGACTCGTCGAAGAGGACGCATCCGCATGAGCACCGGCAGCGCGCTCCCGCCGAGGAGTTCCGTGTCCACGCACATCCTGGACACCAGCGTCGGCCGCCCCGCCGTGGACGTCGCCGTGCACCTTGCCGCCCGCTCCGGACGCGACGCGCCCTGGCAACCGCTCGGCGGCTCCGCGACCGACGTCGACGGACGCTGCAAGGACCTTCCCGCCCTGCCGGAGGGGACCACGCATGTACGGCTCGACTTCGCCGTAGAACCGTACTTCGAGAAGAAGCAAGCCGATGCGCAGCAGGACGCCCCCGCGAATCGGGACAGCGGCGCGTTCTTCCCGGAGGTCACGGTCACGTTCGCCGTGACGCCGGGCGAGCACTACCACGTACCGCTGCTGCTCAACCCGTTCGGCTACTCCGTTTACCGAGGGAGCTAGCTATGGCAGTCAATTCCCGCCCCGCCCGGGCCGTGCTGGGACAGAACCAGTACGGCAAGGCCGAGACCCGGGTCGTGAGGATCACACGCGACGGCGCCACCCACCACGTCAGGGACCTGAACGTGTCGGTGTCGCTGAGCGGCGACATGGACGAGGTCCACTACTCCGGCTCGAACGCGAATGTCCTGCCGACGGACACCACCAAGAACACGGTGTACGCCTTCGCCAAGAAGCACGGCATCGAGTCCGCCGAGCAGTTCGGCATCCACTTGGCCCGCCACTTCGTGACCTCCCAGCCGTCGATCCACCGGGCCCGCATACGGATCGAGGAGTACGGCTGGGACCGTATCGAGCACGGAGCCGAGGGCGCGCACTCCTTCGTCCGCACGGGCCAGGAGACCCGCCTCGCCCAGATCACCTACGACGGCGAGAGGTGGGAGGTCGTCTCCGGCCTCAAGGACCTGACCGTGATGAACTCGACGAACTCCGAATTCTGGGGCTACGTCAAGGACACGTACACGACGCTCCCGGAGGCGTACGACCGTGTCCTCGCCACCGATGTCTCCGGCCGCTGGCGCTTCGGCTGGGCGGACGGCGAGGAGCAGGCACCGCACTGGGACGAGTCCTACGAGCAGGTCAGGAAGCACCTGCTCCAGGCGTTCGCCGAGACGTACTCGCTGTCGCTGCAACAGACCCTCTACGCCATGGGCGCACGGATCATCGACAACCGCCCCGAGATCGACGAGGTCCGCTTCTCGCTCCCGAACAAGCACCACTTCCTGGTGGACCTGGAGCCGTTCGGGCTGAAGGACGACACCGCCGACTCGGCCGTGTACTTCGCCGCCGACCGCCCCTACGGCCTCATAGAGGCCACCATCCTGCGGGACGGCTGTGAGGAGCGGATACCCGCCGACCTGACCAACCTCTGATACGGGCACGTACACGTACACATCCCCGGCAGGGACAACGGGACTCGGAAGGAAGAGGACGACTTAACGATGGCTCAGCGCATCGTCATCGAGAACGCGGCGATCGCGACCGTGGACGCGAAGGACACCGAATACGCCTCGGGCCATGTGGTCGTGGCCGGCAACCTGATCGAGTCGCTCGGCGCGGGCAGGGCCCCCGAGGGCCTGGAGAACGTCGTACGCCGTATCGACGCCACCGGTCACCTGGTGACCCCGGGACTGGTCAACACCCACCACCACTTCTACCAGTGGATCACCCGGGGCCTGGCCACGGACCACAACCTGTTCGACTGGCTCGTCGCGCTCTACCCGATCTGGGCGCGCATCGACGAGCGGATGACGTACGCGGCGGCGCAGGGCTCCCTGGCGATGATGGCCCGGGGCGGTGTCACCACCGCGATGGACCACCACTACGTCTTCCCGCAGGGCACCGGCGATCTGTCGGGCTCCATCATCCGCGCCGCCCGTGAGACGGGCGTCCGTTTCACCCTCGCCCGGGGTTCGATGGACCGCGGCGAGGGGGACGGCGGGCTGCCCCCGGACTTCGCCGTCGAGACCCTCGAAGGCGCCCTCGCCGCCACCGAGGCCACCGTCGACGAGCACCACGACGCTTCCTTCGGCGCCATGACCCAGGTGGCCGTCGCCCCCTGCTCGCCCTTCTCCGTCACCACCGAACTGCTCAAGGAGGGCGCCGAGCTGGCCCGCCGCAAGGGCGTACGGCTGCACACCCACGGCTCGGAGACCGTGGAGGAGGAGAAGTTCTGCCACGAGCTGTTCGGCATGGGCCCGACCGACTACTTCGAGTCCACCGGCTGGCTCGGCGAGGACGTGTGGATGGCGCACTGCGTCCACATGAACGACTCCGACATCGCCGCCTTCGCCCGGACGAGGACGGGTGTGGCCCACTGCCCCTCGTCCAACGCCCGGCTGGCGGCCGGTATCGCGAGGGTTCCCGACATGCTGGCGGCCGGCGTCCCCGTCGGCCTCGGCGTCGACGGCACCGCGTCCAACGAGTCCGGCGAACTGCACACCGAGCTCCGTAACGCCCTGCTCGTGGGTCGTCTCGGCCCGCACAGGGAAGCCGCGCTGAACGCCCGTCAGGCCCTGCGGCTCGGCACCTACGGCGGTGCCCAGGTCCTCGGCCGCGCACGGGAGATCGGCTCCCTGGAGCCGGGCAAGCTCGCCGACCTGGTGCTGTGGCGCATGGACACCCTGGCCCACGCGTCGATCGCCGACCCGGTGGCCGCGCTCGTCCTCGGGGCGGCCGCACCGGTCACCGCCTCCTTCGTGGGCGGTGAGCAGATCGTGGAGCACGGGCGGCTGCTGCACGTCGACGAGGACGCTGTCGCCCGCTCCACCCGGGCGGAGGCACGGCGCCTCGCCGACATCGCCGCGCGTGGCTGACCTCTCAAACGCTCTTTCAGGAGACCGCCGCGAGCCGGTCCCGGACCAGGACGGCGAGCTCGTACGTGTCGCCGGTCGGCCGGGTCGCGAGCGGGCCCGGGGCACGGGTCCAGCGGTCCTCCAGCGCGAACCAGTCGGTCTCCCTCGGCTCCCGGCGCTCCCGCAGGGCCGCCTTCAGCTCGGTGAAGTACGTCGACCAGCGCAGCCGGTACAGCCCGCCGACCAGCCCCGCCCACTCGCGGTTGGCGTAGTCCCGCAGGCCGGCGTCCGCGCCCGCGCGGGTGCCCCACACGGTCAGCAGCGAGAGGTTGTCGTACGCGAGCCGCTCCCGTTCCTCGGCGTTCGCGCCCCAGGAGCGCGCGTCCGCCACCCAACGGCCCAGCAGGTGACGGGAGTCGGTGGCCAGCAGCCGGTCGAGGAGGTCCATCAGGGACAGCCACGCGTCGGTCAGCGCGTCGAGGCGGGCGGCGTCCTTGATGTCGTACGCCTTCTTGATGTCGGGGAGGAGGACGCGGCTGCGGTTGGAGAGGGCCTGGCGGGCCACGTCGAGGAGGTCACGGCGGTATGCCGAGGACTTCCGCAGCTCCGGGCGCACCTTGAGCAGTTCGGTGAGCGCGGGCTCGAAGTCGGCCGGATCGTAGCGGAGTTGCTTGGGGGACCAACTGGCAGCCCTGACGGCCTTCAGTGACGGCCGGGCGCCGAACAGACCGTCCGCGGCCTCGCTCCACCGGTCGGCGCGCGTGGTGCCGTACGCGGTGCGGCGCAGAACGTCCCAGGCGGCCTCGGCGTGCGGATCACGGGCGCCGTACCGGGCGTGGGCCCATTCGCTGAACCACTTCTTCAAGTCCAACTCTCCCTCGCGCCACGAGAGTTCGGAGAAGAGGGCGAACGCGGCCGGGTTGTTGTCCGCGGCCTCCGGCATCAGCGCGATGCCACGCAGCTTGCTGCCGTCCTTCGTGCGCCACTTCTCGTACAACTCGGCCCAGTCGGGGGTGTTCGCGCCGAGCGCGGTGTGGCCGCCGAAGTTCCAGATCGAACCGAAGGCGTAGGGCGTGCCGCCCCAGTCGGCCTCACGGTCGGTGACCGTGGGGAAGCGGTCGGAGAGGCCGTCGACGACGAGCATGTACCGCTTGTCGACGGCGTCGACGATCGCGCGCGGCGGGTTGCGCTGCCAGCCGAGGATCACCCAGACGGCGCCGGGACGGGCCTTGTGCAGGGCCCGCTCGACACCCTTCGCCGCCTCCCCGACGGGCACGTCACCGGGGTCCCCTCCCTCGTGCAGCAGGTCCATCTTGTACAGGGTCGACGGGCCGCCGAACATCTCGCCCTGCACCCGGTAGAAGGCGTCCGCCACCCGGGCGAAGTGGTCCGTGCGGGGGTCCAGCCAGTCGGGGCGCGCCAGGCCCATCCACCTGCCCTGCGGGATGGTGCGCGCCCCCTCGTTGCGCTCGGCGAAACCGGGCGGGACCGTCCCGAAGTAACCGGGGAGCACGGGCGTCATGCCCAGCTCCCGCACCCGGTCCACGATCCGGCGCCCGAGAGCGGCGCGAGCGTCCAGGAGCTGCGGGGAGACGGGGTGCGGGAAGCCGGAGAGGTTCTGCAACAGCCACCACGGCTGGTGGGCCGGCCCCGGAATCCACGCCCTCAGCTCCTCGTCGTCGTACCCGAACTCCTGGAACAGCCGGTGGTAGAGGGCGTCCGCGCCCGCGTAGACGAGGATCTCGTTGTAGCCGTGCAGAGCCAGGATGTCGAGCTCGCGCTCCCAGTACGTCCAGTCGAGGTACGCGCCCGTGTAGCCGTCGTTCGTGTCGTTGAGGGCGAAGCGGTGCGGGACGCCCGCGCGGCGGGTGATGGTGCCGTCGAGGCCCGGGAGGTCGCGGGGGAGGAGGCCCGTCTGCTCGCCGGCCCAGTTGAGGTCGGCGTACGCGACATGGCGCAGGTACCAGTTGAGGCCGGTCAGCCGGGTCGCCGGGGTGGCGCCGGAGACGGTGATACGCCCCGTGTGCCCCGACACGCGGAAGGCGTCGCGCTCACCCTCGGTGCGGAAGGTGATCTGCGACCAGTGGCGCGGCAGCAGCCGCCGGGCCGCCGCCGTCGCCGCGTCCGCTCCGCCGGGTTCTCCGCCGGGTACACCGTCCGCCGTTGTCCCCCCGCTCGGGGCACAGGCGACGGCGGCCCCGGCCGAACCGGCGGCGAGGGCGGTCAGAAGGGCACGGCGGGCGAGCGGCATGGTGCCTCCGGGGACGTGGGTGGGGGAACGCCGAGAGGAGTACCCGGCGAAACAGCCCTCCCGCACAGACACACGGCCACAAGGGGGACAACAGGGGCTGAACGGCTCAACACGCCACCTCATGAAACCTCCTCGCGCTGCGAGAGCGCGGTCGAAGGGGCTCTCGCCAGTGCAGCGGATCCGGACACCAACAGAGGAGCAGAGGAACGTCCAGTCGGTAAGACGCCGGACGCATCCGGATGTCAGGCCCGGCCGAACGCCTGGCACGGTTGCACGGCCGGCAGACGGCCCGTGAAGAACGACGCCGGCGGCACGCCCATCAGAGCGCGGAAGTCGGCGGTCATGTGCGACTGGTCGTAGTAGCCGGTGGACACGGCGAGTTCCGCCCAGGACATGGCCGGGGAACGCCGGGTGAGGATGTGCCGTACCCGGGCGATGCGGGCGTAGTGCTTCGGTGAGACACCGACGTCCTCGGCGAACAGGTTGCGCAACTGTCGCTCACTGACGCCGAGACCGTGCGCCGACTCCCCTACGCTCTCCGGCGGACGACCGTCGTCGGGGTCCGGGGACATGGCGGCGAGCGCCCTGCGCAGCAGTGCCGCACGGGAGTCGTCGGGCGGTGCGAGTCGGCCGGGGAGGACCTCGGCCAGGTGGGGGACGACCGACTCCGGTTCCAGCGGCAGGAGGCCGGCGGCCAGACGGCGGGCGTGGGCCGAGGGGAGGTCGCCGAGCGGTATCGCCCTGCCCACCAGGTCGACCGCCGGTACGCCCAGCAGCGGTCGGGCCGTCCCCGCCCGCAGGCGCAGCTGTACACAGGAGTCCAGGTGCTTGCTCGGGTGGTACGAGGCGCGGGTACGGGGGCCGATGACCAGGACGTCACGGCGGCCGCTCGGCTCGGTCCGCACCACGACCCTCGTCACCGGGTCCGGGACGTGGGTGAAGGGGGCCCGTGGCGCGCCGTCCACCGAGGCCGTCGTCATGTCGACGGTGGTGATCCACGGCCGGAGGACGCCGGGCACGACCCGCACCTCCCCGGCCGGACCGCCCTCGCGCCCCGCCCCCGTCCCGGCCCCCGTCGCACGCGCTGCGCTGGTCATCCGTCCACGGTAGGCGCGAGGGACCCCCGGGCGGGCCCGTCAACCGTGCCGGAATTTCCTATCGTTCCGGGGCGGTGGCCCGCCACGGTGGTGAGCATGATCCTGGTTACGGGTGCCACCGGCACCATCGGCAGTGAAGTCACACGACAGCTTGCGGCGCGCGGCGCGAAGGTCCGCGCTCTGACACGGGACCCGTCCCGGGCCCGGGTGCCCTCCGGGGTGGAGGTGGTGCGCGGCGACTATCGGGAGCCCGCGACCGTCGAGCCCGCGATGGCGGGAGCCGTGGCCCTCTTCGCGGTGGGTGTCCTGGGTCCCGGGGACGCCGACACGGACGCGGCCCTGGTCGTCCTGGCACGGGCGGCCGGTGTACGCCGCATCGTGAAACTCTCCGCCATCAGCACCGGCGACCCGGCGGTGGGCCCCGTCGGCACCTGGCACGCCAAGGGTGAACAGGCCGTCCGGGACAGCGGGTTGGAGTGGACGGTCCTGAGGCCCTCGTCCTTCGCCTCCAACACGCTCGGCTGGGCGGAGGCGATCCGCTCCGGCAGCCCCGTGCCCAACATGACCGGGTCCGGGACTCAGGGCGTCGTCGATCCGCGCGACGTGTCCGAGGTCGCGGTGCAGACGCTGCTCGCGTCGCGGCACGCGGGGCGGACGTACACGCTGACCGGTCCCGAGGCGATCAGTGTCCCGGACCAGGCCGCCGTCCTCGCCGACGTCATCGGTCACCCGGTCGGGACACACGACGTCTCCCCGGAGGAGACGCGTGAGCGACTGCTCGCGGCGGGCCTCGGCGACACCTATGTGGAGGGGGTCCTGGGAGGGAACGCGTTCGTCCGCCAGGGCGGCGGCTCCGCCGTCACCGAGGACGTGCCGGAGGCGCTAGGGCGCCGGGCACGGACGTACCGGGAGTGGGCCGAGGATCACAGAGAGGCTTTCGGGCCGGCCTGAGGCGGTGCTTGAGAGGCAGGGGCCGGCCTACGACGTCCAGCGCATTCCGGAGCCGCTGGACGCGTGGGCCCGCGGCGAGGGTCAGAGGCCGAAGGTCTTCGCGTCCGTCGTCATCGCCTCGAAGATCCCGCGCGGGTTCGCGATGAGCCTGCGCTCCTTGAGGTCCATCAGTCCGCACAGCACCGAGATCTCGGCGGCCACAGTGCCGTCCGTCTTCCGGATCGTCTGCTCGATCCGGTACGTCTTGCCCTCGCCCCAGACGAACGAGCACGTCACCTCGGTCTCGTCGCCCGCGCGCAGCTCCCGCTTGTAGCGGATGGTCTGCTCCAGCACCACCGGCCCCACGCCCTTCGCCAGCAGTTCGCTCGGGCTGACGTCGGAGTGCTCCAGCATCGACCAGCGGGCGTGCTCCGCGTACTGCAGGTAGACGCTCTGGTTGAGGTGCCCCAGGGCATCGGTCTCATACCCGCGGACGGTCACCCTGATGGCATACGGCTCGGTCACTGAGCCCCCTTCTACGACGGACAGGAGAGGTTCAAGCGGTTCAATGCAACTCCCAACTCCCTTGTACCGTAGGTCATTTCGCAGCGGTGTCCGTGTGCCGCCTGATCGGCGGGCCTCACACCCGGCGCGGCGAGGCCAGGACGTACCGCGCTCCGGTGCGCGGCTCCCCGTGTTCGCTGACCTGCCAGCCGGCCTTCTCCAGCGTGGCCGCGCAGGCCCGCACCGCGGTGGTGTCGGGGTCGCGCACGGCGACGGCCTCCGGCTGCGGGGTGGCCCGGACCCGGTAGCCGGCCTCGTCCGTGCCCACCGCCGGTCCGTGGCCCGCCGCCTCCAGCGCGAGCGCGGCGGCCTGCACCAGGTGCGTGCGCTCCCAGGCGCAGGGGCGGTCCATCGTGCCGTCGGGGTTGGTCATCCGGCGCAGCTCCAGGAGCCCCTGCCAGGCGCTGTGCACCTCACGGGTGCGGGCCGGGCCGGGCGGGGGTGCCTCCTCGCCGCCGATCCGGGCCGCGAACACTCCGGAGTTCGCG
>NZ_VMNX01000227.1 GCF_009377235.1 Streptomyces acidicola | reverse complement strand
CCGGTGCACTGTGTGCCCAAGGGGGCGAGGGCGCAGAGAGGGCCGAGAGCGCCGAGAGGGCCGCGCGGCCCGAGGGGGAGGGGGAAGGAGGCGGTTGGGGCGGAGCAGCGGTGACCTGGTGCCCGGGTGGCCCGCGATCGGTCTGAGGCCGATGCGGCCCATGCCGAGGAACCGGCACCATGTGCGTCCGCCCCAGCCGTCGCCTGTTCCGTCGGCCCCAGCCCTGTGTCCCGTCGGCTGCAGCCGTCACGTGTGTCGGTCAGTCGCAGCTGTCACGTGTGTCGTGTCAGCCGCAGCCGTCACCAAGGCATCGCCACCCCGCCGTTCGGGCGGAGGATCTGGCCTGTCGTGAACGACGACGCGTCGGAGGCCAGGTGCAGTACGGCGTGGGCGATCTCGTCCGGCTCGCCGATCCGGTCCAGAGGTGAGAGCCGTGCCATGAAGGCTTCGGTGCGTGACTGTGCAGCGTCATCGTGGCGGTCCGTCATGGGCGTCCGGATCCAGCCCGGCGCCACCGCGTTGACGCGGATGCCGTGTGGGCCGACCTCGGTCGCCAGGGTCTTCGTCAGCTGGACGACCGCCGCCTTCGCCACGCCGTAACAGAGCAGGCCGGGGCCGCCGGTGTCGACGGCGCCCGAGGCCATGGTGACGATGCTGCCCCGGGTCCCGTCGGCGATCATCAGGCGGGCGGCTTCCTGGCAGGCGTACAGCACGCCCTTGAAGTTGACGCCCCACACCCGGTCGAGGTCCTCGTCGCGGGTTTCCAGGACCGGGCTGCTGTGCATGATCCCGGCGATCGCGGCCATGACGTCGAGCCGTTCACAGTCGGCGACTGCCCGGCGGAGTTGTTCCCGGTCGGTGACGTCGAGGTGATGGGTGTGCGCGGTGCCGCCGCTGCCCTTGATGCGGGTCGCGGTCTCGTGCAGCCCCGGGGCGTCGAGGTCCGCGCAGTGCACGGTCGCGCCCGCCTCCGCGAGCAGGACGGCCGAGGCGCGCCCGATACCGCTGGCGGCGCCGGTGACGAATGCGGTGCGTCCGGTGAGGTCGTACGCCGTGACAGGCATGAAGGGACCGTACGAAAGTGTCTGACGGTCCGTCAATTGTCTTGTCGGTTGCCAGTTGGGGCCGGGCCCCTCTGGCAGGTCGGGCACCAGTAGGTGGGGCGCTCTCGGGAGCCGTCGCCCTGGTTCGCCGAGCGGATGGGGGTACGGCAGCGCAGACAGGGGCGGGGTGCCCGGCCGTACACGAAGTGGCTCTGGTCGCGGCGGCCCGTGGTGATGCGGACCGGGCGGTCGCGGTTGACCTCCAGGAGCCGCTTGGCGAGGGCGGGGAGCTGGGCCGCGCGGTTCTCGGGGAGCTCGCCGAGGGGGAGCCACGGTGTGGCACCGAGCAGGAAGCAGAGCTCGCTCTTGTACACATTGCCGATACCCGCGAGATTGCGCTGGTCGAGGAGGGCCTCACCGAGGGGGCGGGCCGGGTCGCCCAGGAGGTTGGCGAGCGCCCGGTCGGGGTCCCAGTCCGGGCCGAGGAGGTCGGGGCCGAGGTGGCCGACGGCTCGGTGCTCCTCCGAGGTGCGGAGCAGTTCCAGTACGGGGAGGCGATAGCCGACGGCCGAGCGGTCGGCGGTACCGAGGACGGCCCGTATCTGGTGCGCGGGGCCGCCCGTCCAGCGCCGCCCGTTCTCGTACACCTTCCACGAGCCGTCCATCCGCAGATGCGAGTGCAGGGTCAGGCCGCCCTCGATGCGGGTGAGGAGGTGCTTTCCGCGCGGGGTGACGTCCAGGACGGTACGGCCGGTGAGGTCGGCGGTCGCGTACCTCGGCATCCGGAGGTCGAAGCGGGTCAGCACATTGCCCGCGAGGGCGTTGTGCAGCCGTCTCGCGGCCTGCCAGACGGTGTCTCCTTCGGGCATGGGTCCAGGGTGGCACGTCGGTGGATGGTGCTGTGGGTCCCCTTGGGGCGCCTGGCCCGGCTCAGGCGCGGAGCCGCAGCCCTCGCGGGGTCGCTATGAAGCCCGCTCCTTCCAGGAGGGTGCCGAAGGGGGAGGTGAGGGCCGAGGCGCCGTTGACGCGCTCCACCGTGACCGTGCCCAGGGAGCCCGCGCGGGCGGACGCGGAGAGGGCCTCGGCGGCGGCCAGGAGCCGTGGGTCCCCGGTGACCGTGCCGTCCGGGTCGGAGGGCCAGGCGAGCAGTGTCTTGCCGCCGCGCTCCATGTACAGGGTCAGCTCGCCGTCGACCAGCACGACCAGCGAGCCCGCCTTGCGGCCCGGCTTGTGGCCGGCACCGGTGGGGGGCTCGGGCCAGGGCAGGGCGGCGCCGTACGCGTTCGCGGGGTCGGCGGCGGCCAGGACCACGGATCGGGTGGCGCCGTCGCGGCGCGTACGGCTGCCGGCACGGTGGGGAGCCGGAGAGTGGCCGTAGCCGTAGCTGTCGGGGAAGTCGGCAGCGCCCTCAGCGTCCGCGGGGAAGTCGGTCCCGGCAGCGCGGCCTCCGGGGAAGTCGGCCCAGTCATCACGGCCCGAGGGGAAGTCGGGTGGGCTGAAACCGGCGGGCTCGGGCAGGGACTCGCTCCGGTCCCTGGCGTTCGCCGTCGCGCGCAGGCGGTCCACCGCGCCGTCCATCGCGAACTGGGCCGCGCCGAGCCCCTCCACCACGTACCCCCGCCGGGCCTGCCCGCTCTCCTCGAACGCGGACAGCACCCGGTACGTCGCCGAGAAGCCGCCCTCAACCCCCTCGGCGGCCACGGCGCCCCGGGTCACCACGCCGTGCCGGTCGAGGAGGGTGCGGGCGAGCGCGTGGGCGCGCACGGTGGCGTCGGGCTCATGGGCGGGGAGCAGTGACCAGCGGCCCGCGACCGTGGGAGGTCCGGTACGGGACTGGGGGCGCGCGGCCGCCGTCAGTGAGCCGTACCGGCCGCGCGGGATCGTGCGCCTGGCGCGGTGGGCCGTGGAGCCGGCGGTGCGGCCCGAGCCCAGGAGAGAGCGCATCGGGGCCAGCGTGTCGTTCGTGAGCCGGCCGGACCAGGCCAGGTCCCAGACGGCGTCGGCCAGTTGGGGATCGGTGGCGTCGGGGTGGTTGGTGGCGCGGACCTGGTCGGCGATCTGGCGGAAGAACAGGCCGTAGCCCCCGGAGAGGGTGTCCAGGATCGACTGGTGGAGCGCGGTCAGCTCCAGGGGGTGCGGAGACGGGAGGAGGAGTGGCGCGGCGTCCGCCACGTAGAGGGAGATCCAGCCGTCCTTGCCGGGGAGGGCACCCGCGCCCGCCCACACGATCTCCCCGGACGCCGTGAGCTCGTCGAGCATCGAGGGGGTGTAGCCCCCGACCCGGGACGGCAGGACCAGCTTCTCCAGGGCCGACGCGGGAACCGAGGCGCCCTGGAGCTGTTCGACGGCGCGCACCAGTCCGTCGATGCCCCGTAGACCGTGCCCGTTGCCCACGTGCTGCCACTGCGGCAGGAACTGAGCGAGCGCGGCGGGCGGCACCGGCTCCAGTTCGTGCCGCAGCGCGGCGAGGGAGCGGCGGCGCAGGCGGCGCAGCACGGCCGCGTCGCACCACTCCTGGCCGATGCCCGCCGGATGGAACTCTCCCTGAACGATGCGGCCGCCCGCGGCCAGCCGTTGCAGCGCGCCCTCCGTGACGGCCACCCCGAGACCGAAGCGGGCCGCCGCCGTGGCGGATGTGAACGGGCCGTGAGTGCGCGCGTAGCGGGCGAGGAGGTCGCCGAGCGGGTCCTTGACCGGTTCGGTGAACGCCTCCGGGACGCCGACCGGCAGCGCCGTGCCCAGTGCGTCCCGCAGCCGGCCCGCGTCCTCGATGCCCGCCCAGTGGTCGGCGCCGGCGACGCGGACCCGGATGACGCGGCGGGCCCCGGCCAGCTCCCGGGCCCACTGCGGCTCGGCGCCGCGCTCCACCAGCTCGGCGTCCGTGAGCGGGCCCAGCAGCCGCAGTACGTCCGCGACGCCCTCGGGGTCCTTCAGGCGCCGGTCCTCCGTGAGCCACTGGAGCTCCCGCTCCAGCTCGGTCAGGACCTCGGCGTCCAGGAGCTCCCGCAGCTCCGCCTGGCCCAGCAGCTCCGCCAGCAGCCGCGAGTCCAGCGACAGGGCGGCGGCGCGGCGCTCGGCGAGCGGGGAGTCGCCCTCGTACAGGAACTGGGCGACATACCCGAACAGGAGGGAGCGGGCGAAGGGTGAGGGCTCCGGTGTGGTGACCTCGACGAGCCGCACCCTGCGGGACTCGATGTCGCCCATCAGCTCGGCGAGGCCGGGAACGTCGAAGACGTCCTGGAGGCATTCTCGGACCGCCTCCAGCACGATCGGGAACGAGCCGAACTCGCTCGCCACCTCCAGTAGCTGGGCCGCCCGCTGACGCTGCTGCCACAGCGGGGTGCGCCTGCCCGGGTTGCGGCGGGGCAGCAGCAGCGCGCGGGCGGCGCACTCGCGGAAGCGGGACGCGAACAGCGCCGAGCCGCCCACCTGGTCGGTGACGATCTGGTCGACCTCGCCCTTGTCGAAGGCGACGTCTGCGGCGCCCACGGGGGCCTGTTCCGCGTCGTATTCCGTGCCGGCTTTCCTGGGCTCCTGGTCGAGCAGGTCCAGGCCCATCAGGTCGGCGTCCGGGAGACGCAGCACGATGCCGTCGTCGGCGTGCATCACCTGGGCGTCCATGCCGTACCGCTCGGACAGGCGGGCGCCCAGGGCGAGGGCCCAGGGGGCGTGGACCTGGGCGCCGAACGGGGAGTGCACGACGACCCGCCAGTCGCCCAGCTCGTCACGGAAGCGCTCGACGACGATCGTGCGGTCGTCGGGGACGTGACCGCAGGCCTCGCGCTGCTCCGCGAGGTACGACAGGACGTTGTCCGCGGCCCAGGCGTCCAGGCCTGCGGCGAGCAGGCGCAGACGGGCGTCGTCCTGGGGCAGGGAGCCGACCTCGCGCAGGAACGCGCCCACCGCGCGCCCCAGCTCCAGCGGCCGGCCGAGCTGGTCGCCCTTCCAGAAGGGGAGCCGTCCGGGGACCCCGGGGGCGGGGGAGACCAGGACGCGGTCGCGCGTGATGTCCTCGATGCGCCAGGAGCTGGTGCCCAGCGTGAAGACGTCGCCGACGCGGGACTCGTACACCATCTCCTCGTCGAGCTCGCCGACGCGGCCGCCGCCCTTCTTCGGGTCGGCGCCCGCGAGGAACACCCCGAAGAGGCCGCGGTCCGGGATCGTGCCCCCGGAAGTGACGGCCAGGCGCTGTGCGCCCGGCCGGCCGGTGACCGTGCCGGCGATGCGGTCCCACACCAAGCGCGGGCGCAGCTCGGCGAAGGCGTCGGACGGATAGCGGCCCGCGAGCATGTCGAGCACGGCGGTGAACGCCGACTCCGGGAGCGAGGCGAAGGGAGCCGCGCGGCGGACCGTGGCCAGCAGGTCGTCCACCTGCCAGGTGTCCAGCGCGGTCATCGCGACGAGCTGCTGCGCCAGTACGTCCAGGGGGTTGGCGGGGATCTTCAGGGACTCGATGGAGCCGGTGCGCATCCGCTCGGTGACGACGGCGGACTGTACGAGGTCGCCGCGGTACTTGGGGAAGACCACGCCCCGGGAGACCGCGCCCACCTGGTGGCCCGCGCGACCGACGCGCTGCAGGCCGGAGGCCACGGAGGGCGGTGACTCCACCTGGACGACGAGGTCCACCGCCCCCATGTCGATGCCGAGCTCCAGGCTGGAGGTGGCGACGACAGCCGGGAGGCGCCCCGCCTTGAGGTCCTCCTCGACCAGGGCGCGCTGTTCCTTGGAGACCGAGCCGTGGTGGGCGCGGGCGATGACCGGGGGAGCGCCCTGGGCCGCGCCCGAGCCGCCCATGAGCTCGGCGGGGGCGTGGTGCTCGTCGAGGGGCTCGCCTGTCGCGCGCTCGTAGGCGATTTCGTTCAGCCGGTTGCAGAGCCGCTCCGCGAGGCGGCGGGAGTTGGCGAACACGATCGTCGAGCGGTGGGACTGGACGAGGTCGGTGATCCGCTCCTCGACGTGCGGCCAGATCGAGGGGCGCTCGGCGCCCTCGGAGCCGTCGGCGACCGGGGAGCCGCCCAGCTCGCCCAGGTCTTCGACTGGGACGACCACGGACAGGTCGAACTCCTTGCCGGACTTCGGCTGGACGATCTCCACCTTGCGGTGAGGGGAGAGGTAGCGGGCGACCTCGTCGACCGGCCGGACCGTCGCGGAGAGGCCGATGCGACGGGCCGGCTTCGGCAGGAGGTCGTCCAGGCGCTCCAGAGAGAGCGCCAGGTGCGCGCCTCTCTTGGTGCCCGCCACCGCGTGCACCTCGTCGAGGATCACTGTCTCGATGCCGGTCAGCGCGTCGCGCGTGGCCGAGGTGAGCATCAGGAACAGTGACTCCGGGGTGGTGATCAGGATGTCCGGGGGGCGGGTGGACAGGGCGCGGCGCTCGGCGGCGGGGGTGTCGCCGGAGCGGATGCCGACCTTGACCTCCGGCTCCGGCAGGCCCAGACGGACGGCCTCATGGCGGATGCCGGTCAGCGGGCTGCGGAGGTTGCGCTCCACGTCGACGGCGAGGGCCTTGAGGGGGGAGACGTAGAGGACGCGGCAGCGCTTCTTCGGGTCGGCGGGGGGTGGGGTGGAGGCCAGCTGGTCGAGGGCGGCGAGGAAGGCGGCGAGGGTCTTGCCGGAGCCGGTGGGGGCGACGACCAGGACGTCCGAGCCCTCGGCGATCGCCTGCCAGGCTCCGGACTGGGCTGCGGTGGGGGCGGGAAAGGCCCCCGTGAACCAGCCGCGGGTCGCGGGGGAGAAGGCGTCGAGCGCGGAACGGACCATGTGACCATGGTGCACCCGGGCACTGACAGCGGCGCTGACCAGTGAGGATTCGGCCGACGACGGGTGGGCCGTGGCAGTTCGGCTTCCCGATGTGGTGGCTTGGGCGCCTCCGGTTCTTGGGCGTCTGCGGTTGTGGGGTGCGGTGCCGCGCCACGCGACCCGGCGGCAGAATCAGGTGCATGGCAGGTTCTGAGCGGGCACGGCACTGGCGATACGGCGAGCTGCCCGGCGTTGACCTGCTGAGGGCCCGGTATGTCGAGAAGCGATTCGTGCGGCACACGCACGAGAACTTCGTGATCGCGGCGATCAGCGACGGGGTCGAGGTCTTTCACCACGGTGGGGCCGATCAGTACGCGGGGCCGGGCGCGCTGGCGCTGGTCAATCCCGAGACGCCGCACACGGGGCGTGCGGGTGGGCCCGAGGGATGGCGGTACGGCGCGGTCTATCCCTCGCCGCAACTCGTGGCGGAGATCGCCGCCGAGACCACCGCGATCCGAGGGACGCCCGGCTTCAGCAGCCCGGTGCTCGACGATCCGTATGCCGCCGGGCTGGTGCACGAGGTGCTGCGGGCCGCGGACGAGGGGAACGCGCTCGCCGCCGACACTCTGCTGAGGGTCGTCGTGACCCGGTTGCTGCGCCTCAACGGCGGGCCGTTGCCCCAGCGTGCCGTGCGCACCGCGGGAGCCCGTACGGCCGCACGCGCGCGTGCCGTGCTCCAGGAGCGGATGGCCGATCCCCCGACGCTGGAGCGGCTCGCCGCTGCCCTGGGGGCGAGTCCGTTCGCGCTGCTACGGGCGTTTCGCGAGGTTTACGGGATGCCGCCTCACACGTGGCTGACCGATGCGCGGGTACGGCATGCGCGTCGGCTCCTGGACGCAGGAGTCGCTCCCGCGGAGGCCGCCGTCGCCGTGGGCTTCACCGATCAGCCGCACCTCAACCGGCACTTCAGCCGGATCGTGGGGGTGCCGCCGGGGGCGTACCAGAGGGAGCGCAAGAACGTACAAGACCTGTGAGGGCCGGTTCTCCTACCGTCCGGGATGTGTCAGAACAAACAGCTCTCGCAGACATACGTGGTGACAGCGGAGGAAAGCCGGACGCGGCCGTCGTCAGGGACGCACTCGGCGTCGGGGTGGCCGTCGGGCTGTCCGGGTTCGCCTTCGGGGTGACCTCGGCCGGCACCGGGCTCACGCTGGTGCAGACCTGTGCGCTCAGCCTCCTGGTGTTCACCGGGGCTTCCCAGTTCGCGCTCGTGGGGGCGCTCGCGGCCGGGGGCAATCCGTTCGCGGCGGCCGCGGGGGCCTTCTTTCTGGGCGTGCGCAACGCCTTCTACGGGCTGCGGCTTTCGCAGCTGCTTGCACTCCCGCGCGCGGTGCGGCCCTTCGCGGCCCAGTGGGTCATCGACGAGACCGCCGCGGTAGCGCTCGCCCAGCCATCGAGGCGTGCCGTACGGATCGGTTTCGCCGTCACAGGGCTGAGCCTGTACGTGCTGTGGAACCTCACGACGCTGCTCGGCGCGGTCGGTGCCGAGGCCATCGGGGACACGGAGGCATGGGGGCTGGACGCGGCCGGGCCCGCCGTCTTCCTGGCGTTGCTCGCGCCGATGCTGAAGAGCGTCACCGAGCGGGTCGTGGCGGGGCTCGCGGTGGTGCTGGGGCTTGGTCTGCTGCCCGTGCTGCCTGCCGGGCTGCCAGTGCTCGTGGCCGCCCTGGCCGTTCCGGTCGTGCTGTGGGTGCGGGGGCGTCGCGGGGCGACGGCCGACGGCGACCTGCGGGGGACGGAACGTTGAACATCTGGATCGCGATCGGTGTGACGGCGGTCGGCTGTTATGCCGTCAAGCTCGTCGGCCTGCTCGTCCCCGACGGTGTGCTGGAGCGGCCGCTCGTGAGGCGACTGGCCGCCTTGCTGCCCGTGGCTCTCCTCGCGGCTCTCACGGCCCAGCAGACCTTCGCCGACGGGCAGGCCCTCGTGCTGGACGCGAAGGCGGCGGGGCTCGCGGCGGCGGCGCTCATGCTGGTGATGCGCGCCCCCTTCCTGATCGTCGTGGGCGCCGCCGTCGTGGTGACGGCTGGAGTGAGGGCGATGGCGGGGTGAGGTACGAACCGGCCCGCACGCGTACGCGTGCGGGCCGTGAAGTCCTCCGGTGCGTCACAGTCGCCCGTACGCGCCAAGTGTGCGCAAGGCCTCGATCGTGACGATCGGGCGGCTCTCCAGGGCGGTTCCGGGTGCCCACTGGCGCTGGGGGTACCGCCCACGCGTTGAGCAGTGGGGGAGGATCGGCCAGCCGCCGTCCTCCTGCTGCTCGCTCACCAGGAAGTCCAGCGAGCGGGTCATCTCCTTGTCGGTGAACCACGCGCGCGCGAGGGAGTCCGGGGTGCGCGCGAAGTCGTGAGGGAAATGGTGCTCGCCCGGCGCGTATCCGGGCGACACCGGGTACGTCCCCCGGCGGTCCGGGTCCAGCACGGCTAGGCGGTGTTCGCGGACCAGGCGGCCGAGCCGGTCGGCGGCCGCCTGCGCGCGGGAGCGGTCGGGCACCGAGTCCAGGAAGGCCACGGCCGCCTCGATCTCGTACGGATGTGACTTCTCCAAGGACTGGACCGCCTGCCAGCAGAAGTCGGTGGCCCGGAAGAGCCACGCGTGCCACACCTCGTTGCGGTGCAGCAGGCCCACCACGGGGGCGGTGGCGAGGAGGTCGCCCGGCGGGTTGTCCACGACGGTGATGAAAGGGGCCGCCGGATAGCCTCGCTGGCTGGGATGGATCGCCGGGAGGGCACCGTCCCGGGTCGACACGGACGTCAGATAGCGGCATACGCGTTCCGCCCGCTGTCCGCCGCAGCGCCCGATCGTGTCCAGAACGCGCAGCGCATGCCCGGTGTGCAGCGGCTGGCTCACCGGCCCGCGCAGATCGGGTTCGAGCGCATGGCCGTAGCCCTCGTCCTCGTTGCGGTAGGCGGTCAGCGCGGTCTCCACCGCGTCGGCGCTCCCGCCGAGGAAGTGGTACGCGAAACGGCGCTGCTCCAGCACGCGCGCGGTGAGCCAGACGAACTGCTCGGCGCGGGCACGTGGGGAGTGCGCCGGGGGCGTCGGGGAGAGTGGGGGTGCTCCTGATGCGGCCATGCGTCAGACCGTAGGGCGGAAAGCGGTCTCAGCAGGCCGTCCCGGCTCGGCCCGCCCCCCTGGGGCGGGATACTGGAGTCATGCGGTTGACGGTCTTCTGGCAGCGGATGGCGGATCACTTCGGCGCGGGATACGCCGACACGTTCGCGCGTGACCACGTGATGTCCGAACTCGGCGGACGGACCGTGCACGAGGCGCTCGACGCCGGCTGGGAGGCCAAGGACGTGTGGCGTGCGGTGTGCGCGACCATGGATGTTCCGGATGAACGGCGCTGACCTGCCCAAAAGCATCGGGTCGGACGCCGGTCGCGGGTGCGAAGATGCGGGGGCGGGGACAGATTGTCGTCGGCGTGGGTGAGACTTGGGTCCGTGGCTCCCACAGACGAGACCGCACAGGTCGACCAACAGGCACCCCCGCTCGGCACCACGCCGCCCGCGCGGCCCCCGTCCGGTGACGACGCGGGGCAGGCGCGCATGCCCCGCTGGCTGCCGCGCGCCATGGTGCTGGCGCTCTCGCTCGTCGCGGTGTTCCAACTGGGCAACTGGGCGTTCCACCAGCTCATCGGGCTGTTGCTCAACATCCTCATCGCGTTCTTCCTCGCGCTCGCCATCGAGCCCGCGGTCAGCTGGATGGCCTCGAAGGGCCTACGCAGGGGCTTCGCCACCTTCCTCGTCTTCTTCGGCGTGCTGATCGTGGCCGCCGGATTCGTCACGCTGCTCGGCTCGATGCTCGCGGGCCAGATCATCCGGATGATCGAGGGCTTCCCCGAGTACCTCGATTCCGTCATCAGCTGGATCAACACGACGTTCCACACCGAGCTGAAGCGGGTGGACATCCAGGAGGGCCTGCTCCGCTCCGACTGGCTGCAGAGGTACGTGCAGAACAGCGCCACCGGAGTCCTGGACGTCTCCACGCAGGTCCTCGGCGGTCTCTTCCGGCTGCTGACGATCGCGTTGTTCTCGTTCTACTTCGCCGCCGACGGGCCCCGGCTGCGGCGCGCCCTGTGCTCCGTGCTGCCGCCCGCGAGGCAGGCCGAGGTGCTGCGCGCGTGGGAGATCGCCGTCGACAAGACCGGTGGCTATCTGTACTCGCGCGGCCTGATGGCGCTGATCTCCGGGATAGCCCACTACATCCTGCTGGAGTACCTCGGGGTGAACTACGCCCCCGTGCTCGCCGTCTGGGTCGGCCTGGTCTCCCAGTTCATCCCCACAATCGGCACCTACCTCGCGGGTGCCCTGCCGATGCTGATCGCCTTCACGGTCAACCCGTGGTACGCGCTGTGGGTGCTGGTCTTCGTCGTGATCTACCAGCAGTTCGAGAACTACGTGCTGCAGCCCAAGCTGACCGCCAAGACCGTGGACGTCCACCCGGCGGTCGCCTTCGGGTCGGTCATCGCGGGCACCGCGCTCCTCGGCGCGGTCGGCGCGCTGATCGCCATCCCTGCGGTCGCCACGCTGCAGGCCTTCCTCGGGGCGTACGTGAGGCGGTACGACGTCACGGACGACCCCCGGGTGCACGGCCACCACAAGCGGACTCCGGGGAACATCCTCGCCCGCGTGCGCCGACTGCTCGAACCGAAGCGGGAGCGGGAGTTGGAAGCGGAGCCGGAGAACGGGGCTTCCTGACGCGGGCCCGTCGGGCCGGCCGTCGGGCCGGCCGCCGGGCCGGTGCCGGCCGTCTTGCGGGTGCGCTTGACACGAAAATCGAACATCCATTCTTATGGGGGCTCTGGCGGGACTCTCTGCGGGGACTTCGACAGGGTTTTCGCGGAGATGTGCCCGAGTTATCCACAGGCGGGACGGGCGTCGGGGCGCATTGTCAGTGGCAGGCGTTAGCGTCTTTGACGTGAAGCGATCGAATCAAGCAAACCGGGTGGAACCCATGGCAGGAACCGACCGCGAGAAGGCGCTCGACGCCGCGCTCGCACAGATTGAACGGCAATTCGGCAAGGGCGCGGTCATGCGCATGGGCGAGCGGTCGATGGAGCCCATCGAGGTCATCTCGACCGGGTCGACCGCCCTCGATGTGGCCCTCGGCGTGGGCGGTCTGCCGCGCGGCCGTGTCGTGGAGATCTATGGCCCGGAGTCCTCCGGTAAGACGACCCTGACCCTGCACGCGGTGGCGAACGCGCAGAAGGCCGGCGGCCAGGTCGCCTTCGTGGACGCGGAGCACGCCCTCGACCCCGAGTACGCGAAGAAGCTCGGAGTCGACATCGACAACCTGATCCTGTCCCAGCCGGACAACGGTGAGCAGGCTCTGGAGATCGTGGACATGCTGGTCCGCTCCGGAGCCCTCGACCTGATCGTCATCGACTCCGTCGCCGCTCTCGTTCCCCGCGCGGAGATCGAGGGCGAGATGGGCGACTCGCACGTGGGTCTGCAGGCCCGTCTGATGAGCCAGGCCCTGCGGAAGATCACCAGCGCGCTCAACCAGTCCAAGACCACCGCGATCTTCATCAACCAGCTCCGCGAGAAGATCGGCGTCATGTTCGGCTCCCCGGAGACCACGACCGGTGGCCGGGCGCTGAAGTTCTACGCCTCGGTGCGCATCGACATCCGCCGCATCGAGACCCTGAAGGACGGCACGGAGGCGGTCGGCAACCGCACCCGCTGCAAGGTCGTCAAGAACAAGGTCGCGCCGCCCTTCAAGCAGGCCGAGTTCGACATCCTCTACGGCCAGGGCATCAGCCGCGAGGGCGGTCTGATCGACATGGGCGTGGAGCACGGCTTCGTCCGCAAGGCAGGCGCCTGGTACACGTACGAGGGCGACCAACTCGGCCAGGGCAAGGAGAACGCGCGCAACTTCCTGAAGGACAACCCCGACCTCGCCAACGAGATCGAGAAGAAGATCAAGGAGAAGCTGGGCGTCGGGGTCCGGCCGGAGGAGCCCGCCGCTGAGCCGGGCACGGACGCGGCGATCTCCGCCACGGCCGCGGACGAGGCCGCGAAGGCGGCACCCGCTCCGGCGTCCAAGGCCGCCAAGTCCAAGGCCGCGACCTCCAAGAGCTGACCAGCACTGTGCCTGACTCAGAAGCGTGGCGAACGGACTGGGCGGAGTACACCCACCCGAACACCCCTGAGGACGAGGGGGAGCACGACGGCCGGTCGGACGGGCACGACAGCTGGTCGGACGGTGGTGCTGCCCGCGGCGGCGATCGTTCTCGTGGCGGGGACCGTTCTCGCGGTGGAGACGGGCCGCGCGGCAGGCGTGGCCGTGGGCGCCGCGGACATGGCACCGGCGAGTCGGCCGGTGACCCGCAGGACGGAGGCTCCTCTCACTCGTCGAGGGCCGGGAAGGGGGAGTCTCAAGGGGACCCGGCTGAGCAGGCGCGGGCGATCTGTCTGCGCCTGCTCACCGGGACCCCGCGCACGCGGAAGCAGCTCGCGGACGCGTTGCGTAAACGGGAGATCCCCGAGGATGTGGCGGACGAGGTGCTGTCGCGGTTCGAGGAGGTCGGACTGATCAACGACAGCGCGTTCGCGGACGCCTGGGTGGAGTCCCGGCACCACGGCCGAGGGCTGGCCCGGCGGGCCCTCGCCCGGGAGCTGCGGACCAAGGGGGTGGACTCGGCGCTCATCGACGAGGCCGTCGCCCAGCTCGACTCCGAGCAGGAGGAGGCAACGGCGCGCGAGCTCGTCGACCGCAAGCTGCGCGCCACGCGTGGTCTCGACCGCGAGAAGCGCCTCCGGCGCCTGGCCGGCATGCTCGCCCGCAAGGGATATCCGGAGGGTATGGCCCTCCGGGTGGTCCGCCAGGCACTGGAGGAAGAGGGGGAGGACACGGAGGGGTTGGGGGACGACGGGTTCTGACCGGGGGCTCGGAGGTGGGACGGCTGGGCCGGCGGTGAGAGGAGAGGGAGCTCACGGAGGGCTTCCTCATGCCCGGCTCTCAGGACATCACCGGAAGCCGGGTCCGCGGGACTCCGGCTCTCGTCACCGGAAACCGGGTCCCTGGGACTCCAGCTCTCAGAACGTCACCGGCAGTCCCGCCGCTCTCCACGCCTGGAAGCCGCCCGCCAGGTCGGTTGCCCGGTGCAGTCCCAGTTGCCGCAGGGACGCGGCGGCGAGGCTGGAGGCGTAGCCCTCGTTGCAGATGACCACGATGCGGAGGTCGTGGCTCGTGGCTTCGGGTGCGCGGTGGCTGCCCTGGGGGTCGAGCCGCCACTCCAGTTCGTTGCGTTCGACGACCAGGGCGCCGGGTATGAGGCCGTCGCGGTCGCGCAGGGCGGCGTAGCGGATGTCGACCAGAAGAGCCTCGCCGGCCTGGGCGGCGTCGTACGCGTCCTTCGGCTCGACCCGGTCGAGCCCCTGACGGACACGCTCCAGCAACTCGTCTATACCGACGGGAGGTTTGACGGGAGGTTCGACGGCAGCCTCAACGGCAGCTTTGACGGATTCTTCGGCTGAGTGTTCGGCGGTGAGGTCGCCCTCGGTGGTGCTCACTGCCAGTCCTCCGGGCGTTCGACCTGCTCCAGGCGCAGTACCGGCCCCGTGCGGCTGTAGCGGCGAATCCGGGGCAGGGGCGGGTAGTAGGCGTGGACGGAGATCGCGTGCTGCTCGGTGGACTCGTTGAGCACCTCGTGCACGTGGTGACGGCCGAACGACCTGCCCTTACCAATCGGCAACTGCCGTACGCGGTCGACGTCTTCGGTGAGTTCCAGGGTCTTCCAGCCGTCGGTGGGCAGCCGGGCGGCGAGCGAGTTCTCCGTCAGCTCACCGGCGGCGGTGACGAAGGCGCCCACGGAGTCGGCGTGGTCGTGCCAGCCGGTCCCGGTGCCGGGCGGCCAGCCGATCAGCCAGGCCTCGCTGCCGCCGGGACCGTTGAGACGGACCCAGGTGCGGCCCTCGGGGTCGAGGGGGAGAGAGGCGATCAGCTCGGTGTCGGCGGCCGAACGGCGAGCGAAGTCGAGCAGTTCCGCCTGGGTCGGAGCGGAGACCGCGGAGGAAGAAACCGGGGAGGAAGAGGCAGGGGCGGAAAGAGCCGGGGTGGATGCGGTGCGGGATACCGACACGAGTACCGTCCTTGTGACCTGATGAGCGTTCGCGTGGAAACGCGCGGCCCAAGAGCGGGCGCGCGGAGCGGAGCAGGGGTGCGAATTCAGCAGGTCGGATGACACACGCAGCCCGCATAGCGGACGAGGTCCATATGGACCCTCCGCCACAGGCGCACACAGGTGTCGGTCACGATCGGGAGTACACCATGGCCGCGGAGACGGGTCAACTCACCGTCACTATGTGGACCTCAGGGTGACCATGAGTTCGACCCGGCGGCTCAGCCGGGCCCCGCCCCCGCCCCAGCTGCAG
>NZ_VMNX01000226.1 GCF_009377235.1 Streptomyces acidicola | reverse complement strand
CCCCGCCGCCCCTACCCGTCCCATCCCAGGGGGCGCCGCCCCGGACCCCCTCTTCGGGTTCGGCCCCGGCCCCGGTTTCGGGGGCCGGCCCCCGGACCCCCGCTCCTCAAACGCCGGAGGGGCTGGATTTCAGCCCGTCCGGCGATTGAGGACGAGGCCGTTCAGGCCGATCATCTTGCCGCTCGACCGCAGATGACTCACAAACCCGAGCCACTATCCAACCCCCCAAGGGGGTCTGGGGGCAGAGCCCTCACGAGGGTGCCCTGAAGCAACAGGTACCGCCGACACCCATTCCGCCCCCGGCAGGGCCCCCGTACCGTTTGAAGGCGTGAGCACCCTCCTCCGCGCCCGCCACTGGCTGAAGGCGCACCCCCTGGCGCTGGACGCGGCGCTGGCGATCGCCGTGCTGGCCTGCATGCTGGCCGGTTCGTTCGTCGACCCGAACGCCGAGCGTGGCGCGAAATGGGGTGCCCGCACCCCGGACGCCCTCGGCGTCACCCTGATGACGCTGAGCGCGGTCGCCCTCGTCCTGCGCCGCCGCGCCCCCAGGACCGTACTGGCGGTCACAGGGGCCCTCTCCGTCGTCGCGCTCACGACCGGCGAGCCCCGCGCCCCGGTCGCGATGTCCGCCGTGATCGCCCTGTACACGGTCGCCTCCACCACCGACCGCCCCACCACCTGGCGCGTCGGCCTGCTCACCATGACCACCCTGACCGGTACCGCCATGCTCGCCGGCCCGCTGCCCTGGTACGAGCAGGAGAACCTCGGCATCTTCGCCTGGACCGGCATGGCCGCCGCGGCCGGAGACGCCGTACGCAGCCGCCGCGCCTTCGTCCACGCCATCAGGGAGCGCGCCGAGCGCGCCGAACGGACCCGCGAGGAGGAGGCCCGCCGCCGCGTCGCCGAGGAACGCCTCCGCATCGCCCGCGATCTGCACGACGTCGTCGCCCACCACATCGCCCTGGTCAACGTCCAGGCCGGAGTCGCCGCCCATGTCATGGACAAGCGGCCCGACCAGGCGAAAGAAGCTCTTGCCCATGTCCGCGAGGCCAGCCGCTCCGCGCTGGGCGAACTCCGTGCCACGGTCGGCCTGTTGAGACAGTCCGGCGACCCCGAGGCCCCGACCGAGCCCGCCCCCGGCCTGAACCGGCTCGACGAACTCGCCGACACCTTCCGCAATGCCGGTCTGCCCGTCGAGGTCGCCCGTTCCGACCTCGGCACCGCCCTCCCGGCCGCCGTCGACCTCGCCGCGTACCGCGTCATCCAGGAAGCCCTCACCAACGTCCAGAAACACGCGGGCCCCGAAGCGAAGGCCGAGGTCAGCGTCGTACGGGCGGGACCGAACATCGAGGTCACCGTGCTCGACAACGGCAACGAAGGGCACAAGGGCAACGAAGGGCACACCGGCCCCGAGGAGGACGGCGGCGGTGGCGGCCACGGGCTGATCGGCATGCGGGAACGCGTCACCGCGCTCGGCGGCAACTGCACCGCGGGCCCCCGCTACGGAGGCGGCTTCCGCGTCCATGCGATCCTGCCCGTCAAGACTCCTACCGCCCGGGCCGACGACACAGCGTGACCGTTGCGGACAGGCGGGACCGTACGATCCGACCCAGCCCTGTACGACCGACCCAGCCCTGTACGACCGACCCAGCCCTGTACGACCGGCCTGGCCCTGTACGACCGGCCTGGCCCTGAACGACCGGGGGGAACACCACATGACCATCCGCGTCCTGCTCGCCGACGACCAGGCGCTCCTGCGCAGCGCCTTCCGCGTGCTCGTCGACTCCGAGCCGGACATGGAGGTCGTGGGGGAGGCCTCGGACGGGGCGGAGGCCGTGGAACTCGCACGCGCGGAGCGGGCCGACGTGGTGCTGATGGACATCCGCATGCCGGGCACGGACGGGCTCGCCGCCACCCGGCTCATCACCGCCGACCCCGCGCTCGCCCATGTCCGTGTGGTCATGCTGACGACGTTCGAGGTCGACGAGTACGTGGTGCAGTCGCTGCGCGCCGGCGCCTCCGGCTTCCTCGGCAAGGGCTCGGAACCCGAGGAACTGCTGAACGCGATCCGGGTCGCGGCGGGCGGCGAGGCGCTGCTGTCGCCCGCCGCCACCAAGGGGCTCATCGCCAGGTTCCTCGCCCAGGGGAACGGTGCGCAGGACGAGGGGCGCGACCCCGCCCGCTCCGAGCGCCTGGGCTCCCTGACCGGCCGGGAGCGCGAGGTCCTCGTCCAGGTCGCGGGCGGGCACTCCAACGACGAGATCGCCGAACGCCTCGAAGTGAGCCCGCTGACCGTGAAGACGCACGTCAACCGGGCCATGGCCAAGCTCGGCGCCCGCGACCGGGCCCAGCTCGTGGTCATCGCGTACGAGTCCGGACTCGTACGCCCAAGGGTGGACTGAGCTCAACCCGGGCGTACTGCGGCCGGAGTACTGGCCGATCAAGGAAATGGACCTGGGGGCTACGAATCGGCGTCCGGGGATGGCTCATGGTGTAGAGGCGGGCGCTCACTTGCGCTGCTTCATACGTGCCGGTGTGCTCCACCCGCGTCGTGCGCTTCGCGCGTGCCTGCTTCTGCCGCTCCCAGAAGAAAGACCCTCACCCATGTCCTGGCTGTCACGGTTCAGCCTCGCACAACGGGCCCTGATCGGCCTGATGTCGATCATCGCCATCGTCTTCGGGGCGATCGCGATACCCCAGCTCAAACAGCAGCTGCTGCCCACCATCGAACTGCCCATGGTGTCCGTCCTGGCGCCGTACCAGGGCGCGTCGCCCGACGTCGTCGAGAAGCAGGTCGTCGAGCCCATCGAGAGCAGCCTCGAAGCCGTCGACGGCATCACGGGCGTCACCTCCACGGCCAGCGAGGGCAACGCCCTGATCATGGCCTCCTTCGACTACGGCCCCGGCACCGACCAGCTCGTCGCCGACGTCCAGCAGGCCGTCAACCGGGTTCGCGTCCAGCTCCCGGACGATGTCGACCCGCAGGTCGTCGCCGGTTCGACGGACGACATCCCGACCGTCGTCCTCGCCGTCAGCTCCGGTTCCGGCCAGGACCAGCAGGCCCTTGCCGACAAGCTGGACCGGACCGTCGTACCCGACCTGAAGGCCATCGACGGCGTCGGCCAGGTGACGGTCGACGGCGTACGGGACCTCCAGGTCGCCGTCACGCCCGACGACAAGAAGCTCGCCAAGGCGGGCCTCACGCCGGCCGCGATCGGCCAGGCCCTGCAGACCGGCGGTGCGACCATGCCGGCCGGCTCGTTCGACGAGGGCGGCTCCAACCGCACCGTCCAGGTCGGCGGCGGCTACACCTCGCTGAAGCAGATCGAGGACCTGATGGTCACCGGTCAGGGCGGCCCGGGTGGTCAGGGCGGCCAGGGCGCCGCGAAGCCCGTGCGCCTCGGTGATGTCGCCACCGTCAAGGAGCAGGAGGCCCGCGCCGACTCCATCACGCGCACCGACGGCAAGCCGAGCCTCGCCGTGAGCGTCACCATGGACCGTGACGGCAGCGCCGTCGCCATCTCGGGCGCGGTCAAGGACGCGCTGCCCGGTATGCGCAAGGACCTGGGTTCGGGCACGGACATCACCGTCGTCAGCGACCAGGGCCCGGCGGTCGCCAAGTCCATCAGCGGCCTCACGACCGAGGGCACGCTGGGTCTCGTCTTCGCGGTCCTCGTCATCCTGGTCTTCCTGGCGTCGATCCGCTCGACGTTGGTGACGGCGGTGAGCATCCCGCTCTCCGTGGTCCTGGCCCTGATCGTCCTGTGGACCCGCGACCTCTCCCTGAACATGCTCACGCTCGGCGCGCTCACCATCGCCATCGGCCGTGTCGTCGACGACTCGATCGTGGTCCTGGAGAACATCAAGCGCCACCTCGGGTACGGCGAGGAGCGCCAGGAAGCGATCATCAAGGCGGTACGGGAGGTCGCGGGCGCGGTCACGTCCTCGACGCTGACCACGGTCGCCGTCTTCCTCCCCATCGGTCTGACCGGCGGCATGGTGGGCGAGCTGTTCGGCTCGTTCTCCCTGACGGTGACGGCGGCGCTCCTCGCCTCCCTCCTGGTGTCGCTGACGGTCGTCCCGGTGCTGTCGTACTGGTTCCTGCGCGCCCCGAAGGGCACGCCCGAGGACGCCGAGGAAGCACGCCGCAAGGCGGAGGAGAAGGAGGCGAAGAGCCGGCTCCAGCGCCTCTACGTCCCGGTCCTGCGCTTCGCGACGCGCCGCCGCCTGACGAGCGTGGCGATCGCGGTCGTGGTCCTGATCGGCACCTTCGGCATGGCGCCGTTGCTGAAGACGAACTTCTTCGACCAGGGCGAGCAGGAAGTCCTCAACGTCAAGCAGGAGTTGAAGCCGGGCACGAGTCTGGCGGAGACGGACGAGGCGGCGCAGAAGGTCGAGAAGATGCTCGCGGGCATCGACGGCGTCAAGGACTACCAGGTCACGATCGGCTCGTCCGGCTTCATGGCGGCCTTCGGCGGCGGTACGGACACCAACCAGGCGTCCTACACGGTCATGCTGGAGGACTCGGCCTCGGCCGAGACCGTCCAGAACCGTATCGAGGAGGGGCTCGGAAAGCTCTCCGGGATCGGTACGACGACGCTCGCGGCCGGGGACGGCTTCGGCAGCCAGGACCTCAGCGTGGTCGTGAAGGCGGCCGACGCCGACGTGCTGCGCAAGGCCGCCGACGAGGTCCGCGACGAGGTCGCGAAGCTCGACGACGTCACCGACGTCACGAGCGACCTGGCGACGAGCGTGCCGCGCATCTCCGTACAGGCCAACGAGAAGGCGGCCGCGGCCGGCTTCGACAACACCACCCTCGGTGGGGCCGTCGCCCAGGCGGTACGCGGCACGACGAGCGGCAAGGCGACCCTGGACGACACGGAGCGCGACATCGTCATCAGGTCGGCGAAGCCGGCGGAGACGATGGACGAGCTGAAGGCCCTGCGTCTGGGTGCGGTGAAGCTGGGCGACATCGCGGACGTGAAACTGGTCGACGGCCCGGTCTCGATGACCCGTATCGACGGTCAGCGAGCGGCCACCATCACGGCGAAGCCGACGGGTGACAACACGGGCGCCGTGAGCACGGAACTCACCTCCAAGCTCAACGCGCTGAAGCTCCCGGCGGGTGCCACCGCCGAGATCGGCGGCGTGTCGCAGGACCAGGACGAGGCGTTCGCGAACCTGGGCCTGGCCATGCTGGCGGCGATCGCGATCGTGTTCATGCTCCTGGTCGCCACCTTCCGCTCCCTGATCCAGCCGCTGATCCTCCTCGTCTCGATCCCCTTCGCGGCGACGGGTGCGCTCGGACTGCTGGTCGCCACGGGTACCCCGATGGGCGTCCCCGCGATGATCGGCATGCTGATGCTGATCGGCATCGTGGTGACGAACGCGATCGTCCTGATCGACCTCGTCAACCAGTACCGGCGCCAGGGTTACGGCGTGGTGGAGGCCGTGATAGAGGGCGGCCGCCACCGTCTGCGTCCCATCCTGATGACCGCTCTGGCGACCATCTTCGCGCTCCTGCCGATGGCGCTGGGCATCACGGGCGAGGGCGGCTTCATCGCGCAGCCGCTGGCGGTGGTGGTGATCGGCGGTCTGATCTCGTCGACGCTGCTGACGCTTCTCCTCGTCCCGACGCTCTACGCGATGGTCGAGCTCCGTAAGGAGCGCCGGGCGAAGAAGAAGGCGGACAAGCGGGCGAAGAAGGCCGGGGCCGAGGCCCCGTCCCAGCCGACGGAGTCGCAGCCGGGAGAGCCGGAGCCTGCGGGCGTCTGACGGTTTGATGGTGGCCCCGTACATCCTTGTACGGGGCCACCGTCGTTTACACCTTCAGAGAGTTGACGAACTCGTCCCAGGCGGCGGCAGGGACGACGAGCACGGGGCCGTGGGGGTTCTTGCTGTCGCGTACGGGGACGACGCCGGGGAAGTCGTTGGTGATCTCGACGCAATCGCCCCCGTTGGCATTGCTGTAACTGCTCCGGCGCCAACGAGCGGAGCTCAGCTCGGGGGTGTGATGCATGGCTTGTAGTCCTCCATAGCGTCTCGGATCAGCTCCGCCGATGCTGCTGGCGGGAGAGCGTTGGCGCGCAGTACTTCGTAGTGCCGCCGCCACTTCTTCGCCGAGTCCCGGTCCTCGTAGAGGTGGCCGACCTCGATGCCCTCTTCGTAGACCATGGTGGAGCTGTTGGGAAGGGTCAGCAGGGTCAATGTGCCCCCCAACAGGTAGTGCACACCAGCGCCGAGGGGCATCACCTGGACCTTGCTGTCCGGAGTATCCACCTGTTCGAGCAGGTAGGCCAGTTGTTTGGACATGCACTCCCTGCTGCCTACGGGGCGCCGGAGGACGGACTCGTCGATGATCGCCCAACGCAGAGGCCGGCGGGCCGAGCGCAGTCGCTCCTGCCGGGAAAGGCGTGCGTTGACGCGTTGCTCCACCTGTTCCGGGGAGAGTTCCTCTCGGAGGCTGAGCTGAGCTTGGGCATACTCCCTGATCTGCAACAGCCCTGGGACGGCCTGCGCCACGCAGGTCTCGATGACCTCCGCCTGCGCCTCGAAGTCCATGAACCGCCGGTACTGGTCCGGATGCGCCTCCCGCTTGGCCAGTTCGTACAGCCCGTGGAAGTGCTTGTCCGAGCCGAACGCCGCGTCGAGCCGGTCGGGCAGATCCGGCGGCGGCATCAACTCCGCCGTCTCGATGCGTGCGAGCGTGCTCTTGCTGGAGTTCACGATGCCCGCGAGCTGTACGAGTGACAGTCCCGCGCTTTCGCGATGGCGACGCTGCTCGGCGCCGAAGTAGTGACGGGCGGAGAGGTAGGGGGTAAGGGTCCCCGGCTTGAACGCCATTGGTCTCGCCTTCCTGCTGTCGTCGTCCCGTCCTCAACGTGGGGACGGGGCGCTGCTGTTGAGCCACATGTCGTACAGCGACGATGGCAACACAAACAGTAACGACGTCCAGGTCCGCGTAGGGGCTGGTTCGATTCGAAGGGAGCGACACATGGTGATGCGGGACGGAACGGGCACCCCCTTGAGACTGCTGCCGTGGACCACGGCAGACGGACGCCCGTGTTACCTGAGCGCGGAGGAACCCGGCGGCCGACTGTCCCGTATGGCCGACGAGTTGGAGGCGGAACTGCTCGGCTCGGCCACGTACGTCCTGGATGCGGCGAGGCCGCTGCTGGACGAACCGGGCGCGGGAAAGCGGGAGTTGCGCTTCGCGGGCGTACGGCTGGCCGAGGCGCTGGGGGATGCGTTGCGGATCGCGGAGAGCAGGGGCGCGCGGCTGCCGGAGCAGTGAAGCGTCAGCCCTCGTTGCGTGACGGAGCGGCTACGCCCCGCCGTACAGACGCCCCAGATCCACGAGGACCACTTCGCCACATTCGGCCGCTGCCTGCAGGGCTGGGGTGAAGCCGACGCCGCTGTAACAGGCGGGGCGGGCGTGGCTCGTGTCGATGCCTCGGGATGCGAGGAGTCCCAGGAGGTTGCGGAGCCGGTCGAGGTGGCGTACGTCCATGACCTTGTTCCATTTCACTTCGCCGACCGACAGCAGGATGCCGTGGTCCTGGCCGACCGCACCGCGGACGACGACGTCGACCTCGTGGGAGGTGCGCGCGGACGGATCGGTGACGGTCCCGGAGGTGACCACGATGGGCAGGCCGCCGAAGGTGTCGGGTTCGGCGTGCCAGGAGGCCCACTCGCGGCACAGGTGCTCGAAATGCGGACCGACCACTTTGCTCAGGAACGTGTCCCGGGACATGGCCCAGGCCGTCGCCGGGTTGCGCCGCTGTGTGAGCAGTCCCTGGTTCGGGCGTACGACCGCGTGGTGGAACGTGATCAGGGGTTCGGCGATGCGGTACGCGCTTCGATTGCCACGGAAGGCGTCCGGTTCCACGCTCAGCAGTCCGCAGCGCTTGAGGACGGTGAGCGGCTGAGAGATGTCGGTGGCCTTGCGGCCGATCGCGCTCGCGATGCCGCCACTGGTGTGGCTGCCGCCCGCGACCGACGCCAGGAGTGAGTGGTACAGGGCGCGGTCGCGTACGTCCGGCTCGGCGGTGAGCAGGAACTCCGCCTCGCCGTGCAGGGGGCGTGCGGGGTTGAGCACCGTGCGGCACACCCAGTCGTCGAAGTCGTCGAGTCCCGTCGGTACGTCGTCGCCCACGAACTCCCGCCGGTAGGCCGGGACGTGCACCTCACTTTTAGTGGCGTACATCTAAGAAGTACATCCCTAAGAACGAGAGCGCATCTGAGCGGGCACGGGGCGGGCGGGCAGCGGGCCGACGGAGCGAGTCCGGCCGGTCGCCAGAACCCGCCCCGCCCATATGAGCCCCGTTGAGCCCGGTGCCGCTTACGGCAGCGCCAGCATCCGCTCCAGCGCCAGCTTCGCGAACCTCTCCGTCTCCTTGTCGACCTCGATGCGGTTGACGAGGTTGCCCTCGGCCAGGGACTCCAGGGCCCAGACCAGGTGAGGGAGGTCGATGCGGTTCATGGTGGAGCAGAAGCAGACCGTCTTGTCGAGGAACACGATCTCCTTGCCCTCGGGCGCGAAACGATTCGCCAGCCGCCGGACAAGGTTCAGTTCCGTGCCGATCGCCCACTTGGAGCCCGCTGGAGCCGCCTCCAGGGCCTTGATGATGTACTCCGTGGAGCCCACGTGGTCCGCCGCCGCCACGACCTCGTGCTTGCACTCGGGGTGGACGAGGACGTTGACGCCCGGGATGCGCTCGCGCACGTCGTTCACCGAGTCGAGGCTGAAGCGGCCGTGTACGGAGCAGTGACCCCGCCAGAGGATCATCTTCGCGGCACGGAGTTCGTCGACGGTCACGCCTCCGCCCGGCTTGTGCGGGTTGTAGACCACGCAGTCGTCCAGCGACATCCCCATGTCCCGCACCGCCGTGTTGCGGCCCAGGTGCTGGTCCGGCAGGAAGAGCACCTTCTCACCCTGCTGGAAGGCCCACTCCAGGGCCCGCTTCGCGTTCGAGGACGTGCAGATCGTGCCGCCGTGCTTGCCCGTGAAGGCCTTGATGTCCGCCGAGGAGTTCATGTACGAGACGGGGACCACCTGCTGGGCGATCCCCGCCTCCGTCAGCACGTCCCAGCACTCGGCGACCTGCTCGGCCGTCGCCATGTCGGCCATGGAGCAGCCGGCGGCCAGGTCCGGCAGGACGACCTTCTGGTCGTCGCCCGTCAGGATGTCCGCGGACTCGGCCATGAAGTGCACACCGCAGAACACGATGTACTCCGCCTCCGGGCGCGCCGCCGCGTCCCGGGCCAGCTTGAAGGAGTCACCCGTGACGTCCGCGAACTGGATGACCTCGTCGCGCTGGTAGTGGTGGCCGAGCACGAAGACCTTGTCCCCGAGCTTCGCCTTGGCCGCGCGGGCGCGCTCCACCAGGTCGGGGTCGGAGGGAGAGGGCAGGTCGCCGGGGCACTCGACACCGCGCTCGCTCCTCGGGTCGGCCTCGCGGCCGAGCAGCAGCAGTGCGAGGGGCGTCGGCTGTACGTCGAGCTCCTGGGTCTGGGCGGTGGTCACGGCACGCACCCTTTCTGTTCTGCGGCTCGCCGGTCCGGGAATGCGGACCGGCGGGACATGCGGGACACCGTTATGGCTTTTCGTCGAATTGACGTTATCTATCATAACCGCTTCACGTCAGTTTGACGATGGCCATAGCGTCGATGTGACGTGAATCCCGACGGCCCGCAGGAAGGATGCGAAGACCCGTCAGCCGACCCCGTCTCCCTGCCCCGTCCACAGGGCGCTCCCCGGTCCACGGCCCATGTGCGAGCATGAAGGGAGACGCGAAGGAAACCGTCCGGCCCGGAATGAATCCGCGGCCCGGCCGGTTGGACACGTCGGCAAGCAGTCTCCGTACAACCCGGGAGAGATGTAGATGTCCGTATCGGACGAGACCACCACCGTCACCGACGGCATCATCCTGACCGACGCCGCCGCGGCCAAGGTCAAGGCCCTGCTCGACCAGGAAGGCCGTGACGACCTGGCGCTGCGCGTCGCCGTCCAGCCCGGCGGCTGCTCCGGCCTGCGCTACCAGCTCTTCTTCGACGAGCGTTCCCTCGACGGCGACGTCGAGAAGGACTTCGGCGGAGTCAAGGTCGTCACCGACCGCATGAGTGCCCCGTACCTCGGCGGCGCCACCGTCGACTTCGTCGACAGCATCGAGAAGCAGGGCTTCACGATCGACAACCCGAACGCGACGGGTTCCTGCGCCTGCGGCGACTCCTTCAACTGAGCCGCCCGCCCTTTCGGCGCACGCAGCGCGTTCCGCGCACGTACCCAGCGCGTACGAAGGCGGCGTCCCCCTCCGATGGGGACGCCGCCTTCGTGTGCGTACCGGTGAACTACCTGGCGCTCGGCGCCCGGTCGGTGAGGCTCCCCTTCGGGATCTCCTTCCCGTTCGTGCCCACGACCTCGCGGTCACCGAGCGGCTTGTCCAGCCGCACCGTGCGCTCCATGGCCTTGGCGACCATGATGCAGACCTTGCCGGACGGCTTCTCGGTCACGGTGACCGTCACCTTGCCGTTCGCCTCGTCCGCCGAGGCCGAGTACTCGCCGCACACCCCGCCCCAGAAGCTCACGGTCAGCTCGTTGCCCTGCGCCGTGTAGCCCTCGACCGGGACATTGCGCGTCTTCGGCGCCGAGCCCGAGGGCTCGTCCGGGTCGAGCGGCGACGGCGTGACCGACGACGGCGGCTCGGGCGCGGTCAGGTACGCCGGGTCGACCGCCGGGTGGGTCACCATGAAGCCCGCGCCGGCCCCGTCCGGCCGTACCTGGAACAGCCAGGACGGCACGAGCACCTGCCGGCCCTCCGTGAAGCGCGCGGCCAGCCCGAAGACGGCGTCGTCGACGACGGTGACCGGCTCCGACGCCGCGGTCGCCGCCTCGCACGAGGCCTCGTCCTCGCTTGTCAGAGGTACAGGGCCGGCGCAGCCACCGATGCCCTTGCGCCCGCCGTCGCCGGTGGCCCGGCCCGGTCCGTTCATCAGGTCCAGCGCCTTGTCCGCGCCGATGACGGGGTACGTGTCCCCCTTGACCGGCGTCTTCACGTTGCCGCTACCGCTGGTCACCTGACCGTCGGCGCCGACCTGGATGCCGGTCGTCCAGCCGTACGTGGGCAACCCGCCGACCTCGGGGTCGGCGTTCACCGTCCTGATGGCGCCCGCGAACTGGGTGGCGTCCAGCTTGGCCGCGTCCTGGCCGACGGCCTTCAGCACCGGGGCGGCCGCCTTCTTCGCCGCGGCCTCGCTGACCGGGTCACCCCCGGCCGCGGTGTCCGAGGCCGAGGCGCAGACGTCGGCCTTCTGGCAGTTGTCGGTGCCGGGTGCGTACCGGCTGAACGTCCAGGTGCCCGGTGCGTCCTTGTTCACCTGGAGGCTCGGGCCGGAGCCATCCTTCGTAGCGCCCACCTTCCAGGTGTCGCCCTCGATCCTGGGGGTTCCCTCGACACCGAGGGCCTGCGCGAGGCGGGCCACCTCGGCGGTGGTCACGTCACCGGTCGACCGGTAGATGGGCGCGGAGTCCGGGCCGCCGGGTAGGTCGCCGTCGGCGCGGTAGGTCACGCCGTTGGGGTTCGGCTCGCCGGGGGCGATCCCGTTCGTACCGCCCTCGGTGTAGCCGTCGAGGGCCAGCGGCGGGGGAGTGTCGTCGCCGGCCGGGGCGCCGGAGTCGCTGCCGCCGCCGGAACCGCCGGTGGTGCTCGCGGCGAGGTAGGCCCCGCCGCCTCCGACGAGCAGCACCGCGGCCGCCACCGAGGCGATGAGCACGGAGGAACGCCCACGCCGGGCTTTGGGCTCCTCGACGCCCTCGATGCCCGTGACCTCATTGACCTCCTTGGCCTCTTTGACCTCCGTGATCTCCTCGACGTCCTTGACACTCTTGACGCCTTCGACAGCGCCGGCGCTCACGTCGTTCCCGGCGGGCGAAGGGGCTTCCGGACGTGCGGGCTCCTCGGGGCGCTCAGCCCCAGGCCGCTCGGACCGCTCGGGGCTTGCAGGCTCTTCGGTGCCCTTGGCGCCGCCGCTGTTGCTGTCGCCCTTACCACCGACGGCACTCCCGGCCTTCGCAGCGCTGTCCTCAGCGTCCTCAGCGGCCTCGGCGCACTCGGCACCCTCGGTGGTGTCGGGTTTCGCGTCGTTGTCGGGTCGCTCGGTGCTCACCGCATCGCTCCTTCAGCTCCACAGCTGTCCCTGGTGACCCGGTCCTGCCAGGAAGGAGGGGCACGGAAGGGTCGTATACCGGGTCCCCTTCAAGGGGGACAGCGATGGGACGCGGCGGGGGAGCGCGCGGTTCCCTGTCCGGGCGCCCTCTTGGGCGTCGAGTGCCGGACAGGTTTGGCCGCCGAGGCCGACTCAGTCCCCGTAGTCGGACATCGCGTCCAGGAGGCGGGCCGACGCCCGGGGCACCGTCACACCGTGGATGAGTGACGGGGACACCGGGAGGGCAATGATCGGGTCGGGGGCCGCCCAGTGCGGCGCCATCCGGGCACAGTCGCCGCGCAGTGCCGCGAGACCGCCTTCCGGGTCGCGTGAGGCGGACCTGTGGACCTCGACGTTCCTGAGGTTCGTCATACCGCAACCGTATGCACCGCCGGAGCCGCGGAAAAACATCTACTATCGGGTAGTTTCTCCCGCTTCAGTGTGGGAGGTCGACCCGATAGCGTGAACTGTCAATCCCCTCCCCTCGCAGGAGCGTGTCCTAGCCGTGCGTATCGCAGTCACCGGCTCCATCGCCAATGACCACCTCATGACCTTCCCCGGCCGATTCGCGGACCAGTTCGTCGCGGATCAGCTGCACACGGTCTCCCTCTCCTTCCTGGTCGACAAACTCGACGTCCGCAGGGGAGGAGTAGGTGCGAACATCGCCTTCGGCATGGGTCAGCTGGGCACGAAGCCGATCCTCGTCGGCGCGGCGGGCCAGGACTTCGACGAGTACCGGGCATGGCTGGACCGGCACGGCGTCGACACGGCCTCGGTGCGTATCTCCGAGACGCTGCACACGGCCCGCTTCGTGTGCACCACGGACGCCGACCACAACCAGATCGGCTCCTTCTACACCGGCGCCATGAGCGAGGCCCGCCTCATCGAGCTCAAGACCGTCGCCGACCGGGTCGGCGGCCTCGACCTCGTCTCCATCGGCGCGGACGACCCCGAGGCGATGCTGCGCCACACCGAGGAGTGCCGCTCCCGGGGCATCCCCTTCGCCGCGGACTTCTCCCAGCAGATCGCGCGCATGGACGGCGACGAGATCCGCATACTGCTGGACGGCGCGACGTACCTGTTCTCCAACGAGTACGAGAAGGGGCTCATCGAGTCCAAGACGGGCTGGACGGACGCCGAGATCCTCTCCAAGGTCGGCCATCGCGTCACCACCCTCGGCGCGCAGGGCGTGCGCGTCGAGCGGGCCGGTGAGGCGCCGATCGAGGTCGGCTGCCCCGACGAGGAGCGCAAGGCCGACCCGACGGGTGTCGGCGACGCCTTCCGCGCGGGCTTCCTCTCCGGCCTCGCCTGGGGCGTCCCCCTGGAGCGCGCGGCCCAGATCGGCTGCATGCTCGCCACGCTCGTCATCGAGACGGTCGGCACCCAGGAGTACCGGCTGAGCCGAGCCCACTTCATGGAGCGCTTCGCCAAGGCGTACGGCGACGAGGCGGCCTCCGACGTGCGGGTCCACCTGACCTGAGGCGTATCGGCTCCGGCCCGGAGCCGATTGCTTCGACCTTGCTACGACAGCCGGCGGACCACGTAGGCCGAGCCCCGCTCCGCCGGCTCCTCACCCACGTACTCCTGCCCCCGCATCTCGCACCACGCCGGGATGTCCAGACGCGCGGCCTCGTCGTCCGACAGGACGCGGACCGTGCCGCCGACCGGGACGTCCCCGATGACCTTCGCCAGCTCGATGACGGGGATCGGGCAGCGCTTGCCGAGCGAGTCCACGACGAGGGCGTCCTCCCGCGCGGTCGCCGCGGTAGCCGTGACCGGTGCGCCCAGCTGCTCGCGGACCGCCGACACCGCACCCGGCAGGACGTCGAGGAACCGTTCGACGTCCTCCTCCGCCGTGCCCGGCGGCAGCGAGACCCGGACGTTGCCCTCGCTCAGCACCCCCATCGCTCTCAGCACATGGCTCGGCGTCAGCGTGCTGCTCGTGCAGGACGAACCGGAAGACACGGAGAAGCCGACCCGGTCCAGCTCGTGCAGCAATGTCTCTCCGTCGACATAGAGACAGGAGAAGGTGACCACGCCCGGCAGTCGCCGCACCGGATCCCCCACCACCTCCACGTCCGGCACCGATCCCGGCACCCGCGCCCGAATCCGCTCCGTCAACTCCCGCAGCCGTACGGCCTCCTGGGCCGCCTCGGCCTGTACGGCCCGCAGGGAGGCCGCCGCCGCCACGATCGCCGGGATGTTCTCGAACCCGGCCGCCCGCCCCGACTCCCGCTCGTCCACAGGGCCCTGGGGCGCGAACCGCACCCCCTTGCGTACGACGAGCAGCCCGACACCCGACGGCCCGCCCCATTTGTGCGCACTCGCCGCCAGCAGGGACCAGCCACCCTCCACCGGCCCCCACGCCAGCGACTGCGCCGCGTCCACCAGCAACGGCACCCCGGCGGCACGGCACACCGACGCCACCTCGGCCACCGGCTGCTCCGTACCCACCTCGTGGTTGGCCGACTGCAGACAGGCCAGGGCGGTGTCGGGGCGGAGTGCGGCAGCGTACGCCTCGGCGGTGACGGCACCCGCGCGGTCGACACCGACCCGCGTCACCGTGCCGCCTCCCGCCTCATGCATCTCCGCGGAATGCAACACCGAAGAGTGTTCGACAGTTGACACGATCAGGTGAGTCCCGATCCGCCGACGCCCCGCCAGGGCCCCCGCGATCCCGGAGTGCACGGCCCGCGTACCGGAGGGGGTGAACACCAACTCGTCCGGCCGGCACCCCACGGCCTCGGCCGCCGCCTCCCGCGCCGCGTCGAGCAACAGCCGGGCCCGCCGCCCCTCCCGGTACAGCCGCGAGGGATCGGCCCACCCTTCATCGAGAGAGACCTGAAGCGCCTGCCGGGCAACAGGATGAAGAGGAGCAGCGGAAGCAGCATCGAAGTAGCCCACACGGCAACGCTAAACCTCCGGGGCATTCACGAGGGGCGCGGGGCTGTGCCGATATGCGGCTCCGCCGCGATGGGGGTCCCCCCGCTCGAGCGCAGCCGAGAGTGGGGGAGCGACCAGCCCGCACAAACCCGCAGTCGCCGTACAAACCGACCCTTCCGAGTCACTGGGCGCCCCCAAACCCCCACCAGAAACCGCCCGGAGCC
>NZ_VMNX01000225.1 GCF_009377235.1 Streptomyces acidicola | reverse complement strand
TTATAAGAGACAGGGAGAGAGACGGTGAGGTCGTCGCGAGCCGTGGTGGGGTCGGTGTCGCGTACCCGGGCGATCTCCTCCGCGAAGGTGGCGCCCTCCCCCGGGGTGGGCGTGAGGAAGTCGGCTATCCAGGCGCGCCCGAGCCCGGAGCGTACGAGCAGCGCGGTGACGGGGTCGTGGGACAGCCGCCGCCGGTAGGCGGGCAGATGCTCGGTGAGCCACGCCAGCTCGCCGGGGTGCGCCCCCTCTCCCGCGTGCAGCACCTTCAGGCTCGCGAAGGTCTCGGCCAGCGGTGAGACGGCGAACCGGCTGCCGGCGAGGGTGTCGGCGTTGACCTGCCACCAGCCCATGCCACCTCTCCCTCCACCCGGATTGCGCCTTGCCGAGGTTTCGCTGCTGTGCGAAACATTAACCACCTGGCGTGCGGCCGCCCGATCCTCCATCCATGCGCAGCTACCAACACCTGTTCCGCACCCGCGAGTTCACCCCGCTCTTCGTCTCCTCGGCCCTTCAGGTGGCGGCCTCGACGGTGAGCGGCCTGGCCCTGGGCACGCTGGTCTACGAGGCGACGGACTCCCCGCTGCTGTCGGCACTGAGCATGTTCGGCCCGTCACTGGCCCAGGTGGTGGGTGCGACGACGCTGCTTTCGGGGGCCGACCGTCTCCCGCCGAGGGCGACGCTGGCGGGCATCGCGGCGGCCTTCGCGGCCGGTACGGCGCTGCTGGCGGTGCCGGGCCTGCCGTTGGGGGCGGTCTTCGCCGTGATCCTCGTGCAGGGGCTGATCGCGTCGCTGGGTGGGGGAGTCCGCTGGGGCCTGCTGAGCGAGATCCTGCCGAAGGACGGCTACCTGCTCGGCCGTTCTGTCTTCAACATGATGCACGGGGGCATGCAGATCACCGGGTACGCGACGGGCGGCGTCCTGGTGGCCGTGCTGTCCCCGGCCAGTACGCTGCTGCTGGGGGCGGTCCTGTACGCCGCCGCGGCCCTCGTCCCGCTCCTCGGGCTGTCCCGCCGCGCCCCCAGGGCCTCCGGTCGCCCGTCGGTCTCCCGGACGTGGCGGACGAACGCCGAGCTGTGGTCCTACGCCCCGCGCCGCACGGTCTATCTGGGCCTGTGGGTGCCCAACGGGCTGGTCGTGGGCTGCGAGTCCCTGTTCGTGTCGTACGCGCCCGACCGCGCGGGTCTGCTCTTCGCCTGCGCGGCGGCCGGGATGCTGGCCGGGGACGTGACGGTGGGCCGCTTCCTCCCGCCCGCCGTACGCCGTCGCCTGATCACCCCGCTCCTGCTCCTCCTGGCCGCGCCGTACCTGCTCTTCGCCCTGCGCCCGCCGCTCGCCGTGGCGGCGGTCTGCGTGGCCCTGGCCTCCGTGGGCTTCGCCGCGAGCCTGCTCCAGCAGGAACGGCTCCTCTCCCTCACCTCGCCCCACCTCACCGGCCACGCCCTGGGCCTGCACTCCTCGGGCATGCTCACCCTGCAGGGCGTGAGCGCGGTCCTGGCGGGAGCCCTGGCCCAGGTCACGTCTCCGGCGGTGGCGATGGCCGTGCTGGCGGGGGCGTCGGTCGCGGTGACGCTGGCGCTCGCGGCGGCGCCCTCCCGTCGGCTCTCGATGTGACCCGACTCCGTTGGTGACCCTGGCTTTGGGAGCGCTCCCATGGCACCATGGCGCGGCTCCGCACGGGACGCGGAGCCGAACCCATTCGTCGAATGGAGGCCCCCCACATGACGGCCGCTCCACGCTCCTTATTGACATGCGCACAACGAATATGCGCCGTCCTGGCGCTCTGGGCCCTCGGCGCGACCCTGGCCGTCGCGCCCCCCGCAGCGGCAGAGGCAGCGGCTCAACCCGCGGAGGCCCGGACCGCGGCGGCGAAGAGCGTCTACATCCCGCCCGGCTGGGCCGCGACGGGCGAGGTCCCGTGGGCGCAGAACCGCACCAAGGAGTCGGCGAACTTCATCCTCCTGTGGGGCGAGAAGTCGGGCACCGACCCGAGGAACGCCCCCGCAGACTTCCGCTTCGACCCGGACAACATCCTCGGCCAGCTGGAGAACCTGTACTCCTACTACGTGAACACCATGAAGTTCACGCCGGAGACGGGCCTGCTGGCCCAGCACAAGATCGACGTGATCATCACCCGGACCTGGAACCGCACCGCCCTCGACGCCTGGGCCACCGGCGGCTCGGCCGACGGCCGCGTCGGCGTCATCAACATCGCACCCGCCGCGGCGGCACCCGGCTCCTGGGGCCTGGCCCACGAACTGGGCCATGTCTTCCAGAACTACACGTTCCTCGGCAAGGGCGGCGGCGCGGGCCTCACCGACCCGTCCGCGGGCACCTTCTGGGAGACGAGCGCCGAGTTCATGGCGATGCAGGTGTACCCGGACGGCGGCGCGGGCGACCTGACCCGGTTCCTGCGCACCGAGAACCTGGCGTACTCCTCCAGCCGCCACCACTACGGCAACTGGATGCTCGTCCAGTACCTGGTCGACAAGTACGGCGGTATCAAGACGTTCAACGACCTCTGGAACCAGGCGAGGAACAACGAGCACCCCCTGGAGGCGTACCGTCGCATCAACAACCTGACGCAGGCGCAACTGAACGCCCGCGTGGCCGAGTACGGGCAACGCCAGGTCACGTACGACTACTCCAACCGCGCCCACATCATGCCGTTCATCAACAACGTGTACGGCGCGGGCTTCATCAACGCCTACAACGGCGTTCCCGTGAACGCGGTGAACCAGTCGGCCGGCCACTACGCGATCCCCGACGCCCTCGCGCCCTCCGACTACGCCTACAACAAGATCAAGCTGGTGCCGTCGAGCGACGGCGCCCTGATCAAGCTGCACCTCAAGGGTCATGTGAACGCGGCCGCGGGCTCGGGATGGTCGTACGGGTTCGTGGCCGTGCGGAACGGTACCCCCCGCTACGGAGCGGTCTCCAGCAGCGCGGACGGTCAGATCAGCTTCCAGACCCAGCCGGGCGAGAAGGAGGTCTATCTGGTGGTGACCGGCACCCCGTCCACGGTCCACCGCTACGCCTTCCTCGACGGCTACCCGAAGAACTACCGCTACCCGTACGAGTTCCGCATCAGTGGCGCCACGCCCTCCGGCTACGAACCCGGCTACCAGAAGCCGGCCGCGACGGGCGGCGGCCACTGGCACGCAAACGGCGGCGGCTGGGTCGACAACCGCGCCAACGTCGCCTCCACGGCCTACGTCGGCCCGCGCGCCGCGGTCTTCGGCAACTCGACGGTCAGCGGGAACGCCCGCATCGAGGGCTTGTCATGGGTCAACTCCGGGGCCACGGTGGCCGGCAACGTGGTCGTCAAGGACAACGCGATCGTGCAGGGTGGCGCCAACCTGTCGGGCAGCCTCGTGATCGGCGGCGACGCCGAGATGTGGATCTCGTGCTCGTCCGGCACGTACCTGATGTTCAACCCCGACCGCGGCTGCGACGGCAGGGGAGGGGAGAGCGACATCAACCCGCCGCACGGCACCTTCACGGACGCGGAACTGGAGATCACGATCTAGGCCCCCCAACGACTCGGGCAACGTTGGGTCAGGTGGGGCGATCGGTTGCCCCGGGCGTCGCCCGATCCCTTGCGGCGGGCGACGCCTGATCCGTTCCGTCCGGCGCGGGCCGGCCCGTTCCGTCGGGCAACGGCAGGAAGGACAGGGTGTCTCTCGTCAGGTCCGCGGCGCGGGCGTCCAGGGACACAGGTTCGAGCCGTATGTCCGCCTGGTCGTCGAGATACCGGTCGAGCTCCGGCGGCCGGTAGGCCGGGTCCCCGTCGTGGCGTTCCCTGGCGGGGACGGACAGGTACTGGCTTCCGTCGGGGCCGCCGCCGTCCGCCGCGCGTCCTATGGGCCGGTGCAGCGGCCCGGCCAGTCGGTACAGTCCCGTCCGCGAGTCGTGCAGTTCGCCCATGACGAGGGGCCGCACCCTGAACGCGATGCTCCGGTCCGGGCTCATCTCGCGCGGGCCGGTCGGGCTCAGTGCCGCGGTGTTGAACTCCAGCCCGTATCTCCGGGCGTGATGGAGCATCCACAGCAGGGCGATGTCGGACAGCGACGCCTCCGGGTAGCCGCCACCGACGTCGCTGTGCACCCCGGCGAACCACACCTGCCTCAGCTCGTGCTCACTGTCGGTGGTGCCGGGCTGCCGGCTCCACAGCGTCGGCCGGAACGCCGTGCGCTGCTCGTCTATGGCCAGCGCGTGGAAGGCTCCCTTCACATGGCTGCTCAGCTCGGTGTCGTGGAACGCCCAGCGGCGGTTGACCAGGTTCACGACCGGCTTGAGCCACCGCGGTCCCGGTACCGGGATGCCCAGGGCGCCCACCGTGTCCCACACACCGATGAAGTGGATCTCCGGCTCGTACGCGAACGCCCGGCGGAACAGGGTGGACGCCGCACCGCTCGGCCTCTCGACCCGGTTGCGGTACAGGGCCCACGCCTCCTTGACCCGGTCGGCGTTCTCGCGGCGCAGGATGCCGGAGTTGCGCACCAGCCCCGCCAGGCTGCGCGCGGTGAACGCGCCCCGGCTGAACCCGAACAGGTACAGCTCGTCACCGGGCTCGTAGTTGTGGACGAGGAAGCGATAGGCGGCAATGACGTTCCGCGACAGTCCCAGCCCGAACGCCCCTCCCCGCAGCCGTTCCCAGCGACGTGTGCCGACCCCGCTGTGGTAGTACACGCGCTGCTCCACCCCGGCGGCGGACCGTGGACGCACGGACAGGGCGACCTTGGTGACGTTGGTCTTGCTCGGCTGGTCGGCGAGGTTCCACGTTCCGTCGCAGCAGACGATCAGACGCTTGGCCATGACATCCATCCTCCAGCACATCTCTCATCACGACGTGGCGGAGGTGATCCGTCCGCAACCCCCCCACGGTTCACCGTGTTCGTTCTCCACGTCGCTGAGAGTGAGGCGCTCCGCCCGGGTTCGATGATCGCACCGTGTCACGCAACTGGCCATTGATCAGGCGGAGATGGCTTTGCTGTCGCTCACCGTCCGTGTTCCACGTACTCCTTGAAGTGCTCCAGATCGCTGCGGACGAGCCGCTCGATCGCGGTTGCCTGGGCGAAACCCCTCGGCCCGCCGAAGGCATCCCTGACGGTGCCGGGGTCGTATTCGAGCCGCGCCTGGACCCGGGTGTGGTTCTGGTCGATCGGCTGCAACGAGAAGGAACCCGCGAGATCGGGGACGCCCCTGGTCTGCCACTCCATCACGCGTTCCTTCGCACGGTCGGACACCTCGGCCTCGACCTCCCGGGCCCGGCCGCCGGCCTCGATGTCCAGACGTGCCCGGCCCCCCGCTTCCGTACGGGCGTCACGGACCCCTTCCAGGAAGCGCGGAAAGTTCTCCATCCGGTGAAGGCTGTCCCAGGCCTTGTCGACCGGAACTCCGACGTCGACGTGTTCTTCGAGGGTGCTCATGGCTCACCTCCGCGGTCGGCTCATGACGCATGGCCTTCTGCTTCCAGTGTGCGCTTTCCGGTGAGGCCTGTCCTCGCTCGGCGGCGGTGCGTCAGGGCTGGTGTGTGACGCTCACCTGCACGGTCAGCGAGCCCCTGTTGTCGTGGCCGCAGCTCTCGGCGTCGTTGATCGCCAGTTGCAGGGCGCCGTTCCGGGCCGCCTGGAAAGTCAGCTTCCGTCCGACGACCTGGGCGGGGGAGGCCTGCTCACCCGCGAGCCGCGCCAGCAGGGTGCCGAACGGTGCCACCGGCTTGATCTTGCAGCTCATCGCCCCGGCCAGCAGTGCGTCGGTGTTCGCGTCGTAGCCGGCCGGCCCGGTCATGGGCATGTTCCGGTGGTCGACCGTCCACTCTCCCGAAGCGAACCGCACGGTGACCTGGTCTCCCCGCTGGACGGTTACCCCGTTCACCCGCTGCCAGCCGGTCGTGGACCGGACGACCTGACTGGTGGTCGTCGTCTTCGGGTCCTCCTTGACCGCGTCTTCCTTGACCGGGTCTTCCTTGACCGCGTCCTCCTTGAGTGGCAGCACCCCGGTCAGGAAGAGACCGCCCCCGATGCCGCCGACCAGCACCGCCGTACCGGCCAGCGCCCACAACAGCCGCTTCGGGCCGCTCGGGCGAGACGACTGCCGGTGCGAGGGCGTGAGCGACATGGTGTGCAGCGCCGTCGCCCCGGTGTCCCCGGCCGGGGCGTGTCGCGCCCGGCCACTGGTCACGGTGTTCGCGTCGGTCGCCGGAGACGAGGGCGGGAACACGCGCGCGGTCGGCGACGGCAGTGGGCCGGCGTCCGCCTCGCCTGCCGCGACGCGTCCGAGCGCGGAACGCGCACCGGCGGCCGACAGGCGCTCGTCAGGGGACTTGAGCAGCAGCGCCTCGACGACGGGACGCAGCGGACCGAGTCGCTCGTCCAGGACGGGTTCCTCGTACGCCACCGCGTGCAGCGTCGCCGTCGGCGCCGACCGGCGGAACGGGGACTGCCCGCCGCAGACCGTGGCGAGGGTCGCGCCCAGTGACCACAGATCGGAGGCCGGGCCGGTCTCCGTTCCCATCACCCGCTCGGGCGCCATGAACTCGATGGAGCCGATGAGTTCGCCGGTGGTCGTCAGGAACTCACCGTCGTCCAGGGCCGCTATGCCGAAGTCGGTGAGGACCGCGCTGCCGTTGGGGCGCAGCAGTACGTTGGCGGGTTTGACGTCGCGGTGCAGGGTACCGGCGGCGTGCACGGCCTCCAGCGCGTCGAGCAGTTGCAGCCCCAGGGTGGCGGCGTGCTGCGGTGTGAGCCGCCCGGTCTCGGCGACCCGGCCGGCCAGCGAGGGCCCTTCGACGAGTTCCATGACGATCCACAGCCGGTCGTCGGACTCGACCAGGTCGTGGACGCCCACCACGTGCGGGTGCGGCACCCGGGCGACCGCGCGGGCCTCACGGATCGCGCGGCGCATGCGTATGCGGTGCTGCTCCTCGTCGCCGTGGGAGACGATGTGCAGTTCCTTGGCGGCGACCCGGCGGTCCAGCAACTGGTCGTGGGCGCGCCAGACCCTGCCCATGCCACCGCTGCCGAGGACGTCGTGGAGGAGATACCGGCCGGCGACCAGCCGTTCCGAGGCGCGTTCCGGGGCGTGTTGCGAGGCGCGGTCCGAGGCGTGTTCCGTACGTGTCGCTGCCTGTTGATCGCCGTCTCCGGGTAGCACGCGCTCCCTCACTTTTCCTTCTCGGCACAACAGAGGTCAGAGCCGGGCATGTTGCTACGACCCAGCGGCGATCTCACCGTACCGGCCGGACAGTTCGTCGTCCGACGAGAGTTTGGCTCGAATGGGTCCCCTGCCGAAAGCATTCCATAACGAATCGGTAACCCATAGCTGTGTGTATCCGCTAGGGTTCACCTCGGAACACGCCGTCCGTCGCATTGCCTTCCGTCGCGCGCTTCTTGACCTGACCAGTTTCAGCGTCACCTGCGCTCCGGAAGATCGATGGTGTGGGTGCCGCTCTGTCTCCTGTGAAAGCGGGAATCGAGCTTGAGCAACCCCCCAGTTCCCGAGTCCGAGCATTGCCTTGTCGTGGCCGACCGGCTCGAAGCCGCCGATGGCGTGGCGTCGTTGACGCTCCGTCTGCCGAATGACGGGCCGCTTCCCCAGTGGGAGCCCGGCGCCCATGTGGAGCTGCTTCTCGACGACGGTCTCGTGCGCACCTACTCGCTGTGCGGGGACCCGCACGATCGCTCCTCGTGGCGGATCGGCGTCCTGCGCACCGAGGACAGCCGGGGCGGATCGGCTTACGTGCACGACAAGTTGCACGTTGGCGGGCGTGTGAGGGTGCGGGGTCCGCGTAACAACTTCGGCCTCACACCGGCACGGCGGTACCTCTTCGTGGCCGGCGGGATCGGTATCACGCCGATTCTGCCGATGGTCGCGGCGGCCGAGTCCGCGGGCGCGAAGTGGCAACTGCTCTACGGCGGCCGGTCCCGTTCCTCGATGGCCTTCATCGACGAACTCGCCCGGTACGGCGACGCGGTGACGGTCCGGCCGCAGGACCGTTTCGGCCTGCTGGACCTGGACGGCTTCCTCGGGGAGCCGGACGACGAAGCCCTCGTGTACTGCTGTGGCCCCGAGCCGCTGCTGGCCGCCGTCGAGGAACGGTGCCGTGCCTGGCGTCCGGGCGCCCTTCGGGTGGAGCGGTTCCGGGCGAAGGAGCAGGAGGCCCCGGCGGAGAGCGCCGACTTCGACGTGGTCTGCTCCCGGTCCGCGCTCACCGTGCGGGTGACGCCGGACCAGAGCGTGTTGCAGGCGGTACGCGCGGCCGGAGTCACGGCCCTGTCCTCCTGCGCCGAGGGCATCTGCGGCACCTGTGAGACCGAGGTCCTGGAAGGGGCCCCCGACCACCGTGACTCCGTTCTCAGCGCGGAAGAGCGCGCGTCCGGGGAGACGATGATGATCTGCGTCTCCCGCGCCCGCACACCGCGTCTGGTCCTCGATCTGTGACCCGCCCGTTCGTCAGCCCGGCAGCCGGAGGCAGCCCATGAGCACGTCGGACACCGTCGACCTGAGCCCGCTGAGCGCCCTGGGCGGCGGCTCCCAAAGACTCACGGGACATCTCGCACGCCCCGAGGGCAGCGGTCCGTGGCCCGGCGTGGTCGTCGTCCACGAGGCCCTGGGCGTCGACGACGTGATGCTGCGTCAGACGCGACGGCTGGCCGAGGCCGGATACCTGGCCCTCATGCCCGACCTGTTCACCCAGGGCGGCGCCCGTCGGTGCCTGGTGGCGACCATGCGCGCCGCCCTCTCGGGAACAGGGCGGGCCTACCAGGACATCGAGGCGGCCCGCGACCACCTGGCCGGGCATCCCGACTGCACCGGCAGGGTGGGGATCATCGGGTTCTGCATGGGCGGCTCCTTCGCCCTGATGACCGCCGGCAGCGGTCTGTTCGACGCGGCGTCCGCCAACTACGGCCGGCTGCCCAAGGACCTCGGCGCCGCGCTGGCCGGCGCCTGTCCCGTCGTCGGGAGCTACGGCGGGCGCGACCGGATGCTCCAGGGATCCGCCGCACGGCTCCGGACGGCACTGGAGCGGCACGGCGTCGTCCACGACGTGAAGGAGTACCCGGACGCGGGCCACTCCTTCCTCAACGACGCGGAGGTCGGCCCCAAACCGCTGCGCCCACTGCTGCGGGTCACCGGCATGGGACCGCACCCCGGCTCGGCCGCCGACGCCTGGCAGCGCATCGAGACCTTCTCCGACACCCACCTCAACAACCAACTCCCCTCGCACTGACACCCCCACGAGAAACACGAGGAAGCGGAGCAATGAGCACCACCGACACCGAGCACACGACGACCGGGACGACCGGGACGACCGGGAGGGCTGAGGCGGCTGAGACGGCCCCCGCGGCCGGCAGCGAGAAAGGCTGGTACGTCGACGACCGCTGCCTGAACTGCAACATCGCCCGGCAGTACGCCCCCGGGATGATCGCCTACGCCCCTGGCGGCAACTACGGCGGCGTCTCCGCCGTCGTGCGCCAGCCGGAGACGGAGGAGGAGGTGCGGCAGATGTACCAGGCCGCGCACGCCTGCCCCACCCGGTCCGTGCACCCGCCCGCCGACGAGTGGCCGGAGGACTCCGACCCGTACCCGATGCCCCTGGACGAGGACGGCACCGTCCTGCTGTGCGGCCATGCCTCCCCGCAGACCTACGGCGCCACGTCCTACCTGCTGCGCCGCCCCGACGGCACGGCCATGATGATCGACACCCCGCGCTGGCGGCCCGCGCTGGCCCGCCGGTACGAGCAGAAGGCCGGGAAGATCACCGACGTGCTGCTCACCCACCTCGACCACGTGGCGCACGGCCGCAAGTACGCCGACGCGTTCGGCGCCCGGCTGTGGATTCACGAAGGTGACCTGCACTCCCGCCCGGACGCCGACAGCGTCATCCGGGGGCAGGAGCCGGTGGAGATCGGGCCGGGCGTGATCGCCCACCCGTTCCCGGGCCACACAGCGGGCAGCACGCTCTTCATCGCCGACGAGAAGTTCTGCTTCACCGGGGACGCGTTCTTCTGGTCACAGGCGGAGCAGGACCTGGAGGTCGCCGACAGCGTCGTCTACGACTCGATCAAGACGCTCGCCGCGTCCGTGGCGCGGGGCGCCGAGGAGCTGACCTTCGAGTGGGTGCTGCCCGGACACGGAAGCTTCCACCACCTGCCGGCGCAGGAGATGCGGGAACGGATGCGGGCGCTCGGCGTGCGGGCCGCGACCTATCCCGAGCAGGAGGTCGACTACGGCAAGGTCCGCTACTGACAGCCTGACCCGCCGATCTACCCACCCCGCCGGCCCGGGCATCGCTTGCCCCCTTGCCCCGGGTCGGCGGCCTGCCGTGAGCGGACGGAACACAGAACAATGACAGACACCACTTCCCCGTCGGCTGCCGCGTCCTCTCCGTCGGCTGCGGGATCGGCGCCCTCGCCCGCATGGGTCCCCGCCCGTGCCTGGGCGGCGCTGGCCGCGCTCTCGCTCGGCCTGTTCATGATCGTCGTCGATGTGTCCATCGTCGCCGTCGCGGTACCGGCCATGGCCCGCGCCCTGGACGCGGACCTCACCTCGGTGGTCTGGGTGACGAGCGCCTACCTGCTCGCCTACGTGGTGCCGATGCTGTTCACCAGCCGGCTCGGCGACCGGTACGGCCCCAAGCGGGTGTTCGTCGCCGGTCTCGTTGTGTTCACGGCGGCCTCGCTCGGCTCCGGGCTGTCCGGCACGGTCGGCATGCTGATCGCCGCGCGCACGGTACAGGGGTTCGGGGCCGCCCTGCTGACTCCGCAGACCCTGACACTGATCACCCATCTGTTCCCCGGGGGCGAGCGTGGCCGGGCGATGGGTGTCCTGGGCGGGGTGTCCGCACTGGCCGGGGTGACCGGCCCGCTGCTGGGCGGCGTCCTGGTCGACGGCCTCGGCCGGCAGGGCATCTTCTACGTCAACGTCGTCGTCGGCGCGGCGGCCCTCGCCCTGAGTCTGCGGGTGATACCCGACGTGCGTCCGGGCCGCGCCCACCGCTTCGACCTCCTGGGGATCGTGCTGTCCGGGTCCGGACTGTTCCTGGTGGTCTTCGGCGTCCAGAACGGCCGAACTCATGACTGGGGGCCGCTGATCGGGCCGTTCACGGTGCTGCAGACCATCGCCGCGGGCGTGTTCCTGCTGGCCGCGTTTCTCCTCACGCAGGCCCGGGCCGGAAGCGGCCACGGCCGCGAGCCGCTGCTGCCGCTCGCCGTCTTCGCCGACCGGGGCTTCGCGGCGGGCACCGCGGTCACGGTCGTCCTCGGCTTCGCGATGACGGGGATGCTCCTGCCGCTGATCGTCCATCTCCAGGACGCGCTGGGCCTTTCCCCTACCGCGGCGGGCCTGGTGAGCGCGCCGATGGCCCTGGTGTCCGGGGTGCTGGCGCCGCTCACCGGCCGACTGTCCGATCGCGTCGGAGGACGCCCTCTGCTGGTCGCCGGCCTGCTGGTCATGGCCCTGGGACTCGCCCTGATCGCGGTGCGGATGGCTCCGGGCGTACCTGCGGTTCAGCTGGTGCCCGGCCTGCTGCTGACCGGAGCGGGCATGGGCCTCGTCCTCGTCCCCGTCAACACCGTGGCCATGGGCACGGTCCCCGCGGAGCAACGCGCCGCCGCCTCCGGCATCTTCTTCACCGGGCGCCAGTTGGGCTCGGTCCTGGGCAGCGCGGCCACCGGCGTCCTGCTGCAGGCCCGCATCTCGGTCCGCGTCGCCGACGAGGCCCGTACGGCGGCCGGGTACCTGCCCGCGCGGCATCGGCCGGGGTTCCTCGCGAGTCTGCGCGACGCGGCCGAGTCGGGCCGGACCGGGGGCGCGCCACCGAGGCTGTTGCCCGACGGGCTGCCGGCCCGTCTGCTGCCACAGGCCCAGGACCTGGCCTCACAGGCTCTGCACGCCGGACTGGCCCGCGCCGCGGCGGACACCCTGCTGATGACGGCCGCGGTGCTGCTGGTGGGACTGCCCGCGGCCTTCGCGGTGCGCGCCACTCGCTCGCGCCCAGCGGAGGACCCTCACTCCCACACCACAAAGGACCCTCGCTCCCGCACCGCAAAGGACCCTCGCTCCCGCACCGCAAAGGACTGAGGACGGAACGGGCACGGCCCTGCTCCACCACCTGCCGACAGGAGGGGCACGCCCACGCCACGCGACAGACACTGTGGAGGATTGCCCAAGCGTCCGTGGAGAGGTCCCGATGGCGTATGGCCTGTCACGTCGAGCACTGAGACCGAAGGTCCCCCTGCGTCCGGGCGAGGGGGAGAAGCACCGTCTGACCAGCCTGGAGGGCCTGGCCGCGCTGTCGCTGGACGCGCTCAGTTCGGTGGCGTACGGGCCCGAGGCGATCGTGCTGGCGCTGGTGGCCGCAGGTACCGGGGCGCTGACGGCCACCCTCCCCATCACGCTGGTGATCACCTTCCTGCTGGCCACCCTGGTGATCTCGTACGGGCAGGTCATCGCCGTTCACCCGGATGGCGGCGGCGCCTACGCCGTCGCCAAGCAGGACCTCGGCCCGACGCCCAGCCTGCTGGCCGCCGCCAGTCTGGTCGTCGACTACGTACTCACCGTCGCCGTCAGCCTGACGGCCGGAGCCGACGCCCTCGCGTCCGCGTTCCCCGCCCTCGCCCCGGACAAGCTCCTCGTCTGCCTGGCGGGCCTGGCCCTGCTGACGGCGGTGAACCTGCGGGGCGTCACGGAGAGCGCCCGTGTGCTGATGCTGCCGACCGTGGTGTTCATCGTGGCCGTCATCGGCGTCATCGTCGTCGGACTGTTCCGCACCCACCCCGTGGCGGTCGTCGGCACGTACCAGCCCGTGCACGCGACCGAGGCCCTCGGACTCCTGCTCGTCCTCAAGGCGTTCTCGTCCGGCTGCTCGGCCCTGACCGGCGTGGAGGCCATCGCCAACGCCGTGCCCACCTTCCGCTCCCCCCGGGTCAAGCGGGCCCAGCGCACCGAACTCATGCTCGGTGCGCTGCTGGGACTGATGCTCGTCGGCCTCGCCGTCCTGATCCGCCGCGACCACGTGGCGCCACGAGGAGACGTGACGGTCCTGGCCCAGCTCACCGCCGGTGCGTACGGCGACGGCTGGCCCTACTACGTCACCAACATCGCCGTCGCCCTGGTCCTCCTCCTCGCCGCCAACACCAGCTTCGGCGGGCTGCCGGTGCTGATGAGCCTGCTCGCCCGTGACCACCGTCTGCCCCACCTCTTCGGACTGCGTGCCGAACGGCCCGTCTACCGCTACGGCGTGGTCTCCCTGGCGGTGCTGGCCGGGGCCCTGCTCATCGCCTCCGACGCCGACACCCACCGGCTGATCCCGCTCTTCGCCATCGGTGTGTTCATCGGCTTCACCCTCAGTCAGCTCGGTCTCGTCCGGCACTGGGCGACTCAGAAGCCCGCCGAGTGGAAGCGCCACGCGCTGATCAACGGTACGGGCGCGGTACTCACCACCCTGGCCGGCGTCATCCTCCTCACCACCAAGTTCCTGGAAGGGGCCTGGGTGGTCGTCATCGCCGTACCGCTGCTGATGCTGCTGCTCGCCCGCATCCAGCGCTACTACACGGCCGTGGGCGAGGAGCTTCAGCTGGGTAAGGTCCCGGCCCCGCCCGATCGCCGCACCGGCAGCCTGGTGATCGTCCCGCTCGGCGAGGTCAGCAAACTCGCCCGGCACGCCATCACCGCCGCCCTCGCCCTGGGCGACGAGGTGGTCGCGGTCGCGGTCCAGGCCGACCCGGAGAAGGCGCGGGCACTGCGGGAGTCCTGGGACCGCTGGAACCCGGGGGTGCGGCTCGACATCATCGACAGCCCGCACCGCTCCCTGGTCCAGCCGATCGTCGACTACGTGCGGCGCGTGTCCGGGGACGGTCGCCAGATCGCCGTCCTCATCCCCGAGGTCGAACCCACACACCGGCGCTACGAGATCCTCCAGAACCAGCGAGGCCTCCTCCTGGCCACCGTGCTGCGGGCGCGCACCGACGTGGTGGTGTGCATGCTGCCGTACCGGCTGCGGGTGTGAGACCGGCTGCGGGTGTGACACCGGCCTCGGCGTCGCCTGTCGCGCGGGTTACCGTGCGCCGTCCAGAGCGCCCGACATGAGCCGGTGGACCACCTCGGTCAGCAGATCGGTGCCGGCGCAGACGTCCCGGTCGTTCGTGTCCTCGCCCTCGTTGTGGGAGATGCCCTCGATGCTGGGCACGAACAGCATGATCGAGGGCGCGACATCCTTCATGTTCACCGAGTCGTGTCCCGCGATGGTCATCATGGTCTGGTGGCTGAGCCCCAGCTCATCGGCGACCTGCGCCGCGAGCTCGACCCCGGCCGCCGGGAACGGTGCCACACCCCAACCGTGTGTCTGAACCCGCTCGACGGTGACCGACGCACGCTCTTCGATGCCGGGGACCGACTCGGCGAGCTTCTTGGCCGCCGCGTCGAGGAACGCTTCGTCGGGCGAACGCAGATCGACGTGCATACGCACCTCGCGCGCGACCACCACGGGAGAGTTGGGCTCGATGGTCATCTCGCTCACCGAGGTGTGCAACGGGATGTCCGTGCTCTGCTCGGCCAGTTCACGCACCGCCACGACGAGGAGCGAGGCACCGAACAGGGCGTCGCGCCGGTCCGCCATGACCGTCGACCCGGTGTGCGACTGCTCGCCGCGGACCACCACCTGGTACTTGCGTGCCGCCCAGGTGGAATCCACCAGGCCGATGCTGATCCCCTTGTTCTCCAGGTCGCGACCCTGCTCGATGTGGATCTCGGCGTACGCGGCCACGTCCGGTCCGGCGTAGTCGCCGATCGTTCCGATCTCACGGAGCGCGGCCTCGACCGTGGTGCCCGCGGGATCGGTCGTCGTGAGGGCGGTCCGGGCCGGCAGCTTCCCCGTGAACACCGCGCTGCCCATCATGCTCGGCTTGAACCGGCAGCCCTCCTCGTTGAACCAGTTGACCACGGCCACGTTGTACGGCGCCGTACCGTCCGAGGTGCGGCACCGTTCCACGGCCCGGTGCGCGGCGTGGGCCGAGGCCAGGACGCCGTACGCCCCGTCGTAGCGGCCGCCGAGCGGCTGGCTGTCCAGGTGCGAGCCGGTGAGGACGTACGGGGCTCCGGGCGTGACGGTGAACAGACCGAACTGGTTGCCGACCCCGTCGTAGCGCACTTCGGCGCCGCGGGCGGTGAGCCACTGGTGGAGCCAGGCGCGCTGTTCTCCGTCGGCAGGCGTGGCGGCCTGACGGTCGACTCCGCCACCGGCCGTGGCACCGAACGCCGAGAGGGTCGCGAAGTCCTCCAGCAGGGCGCTGTCGTGCGAGGTGGTCGGAGTCGTGGGGGAGGAGGTGGCGGAGTCGACCGTCAGGC
>NZ_VMNX01000224.1 GCF_009377235.1 Streptomyces acidicola | reverse complement strand
GGGGGCGTCTTGGGGGCTTCGGTGTGTGGGCGGGCGCGGGTTGTCTGTGGCTGGTCGCGCAGTTCCCCGCGCCCCTGAAAAGCACGGGCCCCGTAGCCCTGGAAGGTGCTCTACAGCGACGCGATGACCCTGTCCGCCAGGATGTAGACGTTCTCGTCGCCGCACTCGAACGTCAGTGTGTAGGCGCCCGAGACGCCTGAGCCACCCAGGAGAACGGGGGCGTGGCCCGTGCGCAGGGCCGAGGCCAGGCGTTCGGCGGTCTCGCGGTGGCCCGGCGTCATGCACAGGGTCGTGCCGTCGGTGAAGACGTACACATCGAGGGTGCCCAGCGGGCCCGGGCGGACGTCGGCCAGTTCGGTGCGGGAGGAGGCGAGCTCCTCCAGGCAGGCGACCGTGCGCTCGTGGTCGTTCACGACCGGCGAGGGGGCCGGCACGAAGTCCGGGTGGGAGGGGTGGCGGCGGCGCGCCGCCGCCAGCTCCGGGGAGTCGCCGGGGAACTCGTCGCCCTCCAGGCCCGGCTCGGACACCGGTTCCAGGTGCTCCAGGCCCGCGAAGTCCGACGGGCGCGGCAGGTGCGGCTCGCTGTCGGGGAAGCCCAGCAGCGGGGAGGGCGCGTCGGAGACGTCACGCGCCTCCTGGGCGGCCCAGAACGCCCTGGCCTCCGCCAGCTCCCGTTCCCGCTCCTCCGCGAGCGCCTCGGCCACGGCGGCGCGTATCTCGTCCGTGTCGGAGGCCTGGCGGGCGGCGGGTACGACGGGCCGCGCGTGCGCGGCACGGCTCGCGGTGAGCTCGGTGTGCAGGGCTGCGACCTGTTGGCGCAGTCCCCGCAGGTTGCGCAGCACGGCGACGCCCACGACCGTGGTGGCGGCCGTGGTGAGCAGCAGGGCAATCGGCATGGCGCTCACTGACGTACTCCCGGTTCAAAGTCGACCCCGACTTCCTACATCAGCTTGAAGGGCGGACTAACCAGCTGTCAGTGCGTAACGTCACGAAACGGGCAGGATTCCCGGGCTGATGTTTGGTGCCGAAGTGGTTCTGACCTGCTGAATCACCCTTCCGGGGGAGATAGGTCACATCCTGGGGGAGATTGGATTACAGAATGGCCCGGAACCCCGGTGGTGGCGAGGCTCCGGGCCAAAGGATGACGCTGGGTCCAGCTGGGGTGACCGAGGGGTGCTGTCGGGCGTTCGGTCGGGGGTTCGGCCGGAGGGTCGGTCGAGGGTCCGGTCGGGGGGCCGGCCTGGGTGCTTCAGCTGAGGCGCTCGATGACCATCGCCATGCCCTGGCCGCCGCCGACGCACATCGTCTCCAGGCCGAACTGCTTGTCGTGGAACTGGAGTGAATTGATCAGCGTGGCGGTGATGCGGGCTCCGGTCATGCCGAAGGGGTGGCCGACGGCGATGGCGCCGCCGTTCACGTTCAGCTTGTCCAGCGGGATGTCCAGATCGCGGTAGGACGGGATCACCTGGGCGGCGAAGGCCTCGTTGATCTCGACCAGGTCGATGTCGCCGATGGTCAGGCCGGCGCGGGACAGCGCCTGCCTGCTGGCCTCGACCGGGCCGTACCCCATGATCTCGGGGGAGAGGCCGGAGACGCCCGTGGAGACGATCCGGGCGAGCGGGGTCAGGCCGAGTTCGCGTGCCTTCGTGTCGGACATGATCACGAGGGCGGCGGCGCCGTCGTTGAGGGGGCAGCAGTTGCCCGCGGTGACCAGCCCGTCCGGGCGGAAGACCGGCTTCAGGCCCGCGACGCCCTCCATGGTGACGCCGGGGCGCGGGCCGTCGTCCTTGCTCACCAGGGTGCCGTCCGGGAGCGTCACCGGGGTGATCTCGCGCTCCCAGAAGCCCTTCTTGACGGCCTCCTCGGCGAGGTTCTGCGAGCGGACGCCGAACTCGTCCATGTCCTGGCGGGTGACGCCCCAGTGGCGGGCCAGGTTCTCGGCGGTCTGGCCCATCGCGATGTACGGGTCGGGGAGCAGACCCGCGGCGGAGCCGCTGTCGGACACAGTCTCGCGCGGGTCGTGCCAGGAGGCGCCCTCGGACCCGGCGACGGCGGCCGTGCGGGCCTCGGCGTCGGCGAAGAGGGGGTTGTGGGTGCCGGGCATGCCGTCGCTGGTGCCCTTCACACTCCGGGACACCATCTCCACACCGGCCGAGATGAAGACGTCGCCCTCACCCGCCTTGATGGCGTGCAGGGCCATGCGGGAGGTCTGCAGCGAGGAGGAGCAGTAACGGGTGATGGTGCAGCCCGGCAGGTGGTCCATGCCCATCTGTACGGCGACGATGCGGCCGAGGTTGTGCCCCTGCTCGCCGCCCGGGAGGCCGCAGCCGAGCATCAGGTCGTCGATGTCCTTCGGGTTCAGCGCGGGGACCTTGTCGAGCGCCGCCTGGATGATCGTGGCGGTCAGGTCGTCGGGGCGCAGGTCCTTGAGGGAGCCCTTGAAAGCGCGGCCGATGGGGGAGCGGGCGGCTGAGACGATGACGGCTTCGGGCATCACGGCTCCTGGCGAGGGGTGGTGATCGGGTGGGCAGGGCTGTGTGCGAAGTTACCCGTACGTACGGTCGGGGTCACGAGCGCGGTGGTGTGAGCCCGGCCGCATTTTTCTAAGCGCTTGCTTTTCTCGCCCCACTCCGGCGTTTGAGGGCAGCCCCGGACCGCCCTCAAACGCCGGAGGGGCTGAGAATCCGGAGGGGCTGAGAATCAGGTGGACGGTTCCGGGGTCGGCGCCGGGTCTGTTGCTGGGACGCGCCGACGGCGGCGGCGCTTGAGGAGGGCCCATGGGCCCCGTGGCCCGGTGGGCATGGCCGCCGCGACCTCCGTGCCCGCCTCCGACGCGGCCTCCGCCGCGGCCCGCGCCACCGGCAGGAACCCCTCGCGGCGGGACACGTCCGGACGCTCCTCCTCCGCCGGCCAGAGGCCCAGTGCGGCACAGGCCGTGGGCAGGATGGCCATCGCCGCCGTGGCGTAGCCCTCGGCGGAGGGGTGGTAGTTGTCCGGGCCGAAGAGCTCCCGCGGGTTCGCCGCGAACTCGGGGCCCAGGAGATCGCCGAGCGAAACGGTTCGCCCGCCCTGCTCGACCGTGCCGATCGTCTGCGCCGCGGCCAGTTGGCGCGACGCCCGGCGGGCCAGCCAGCGCAACGGCTGCTGCACCGGCTCGATCGTGCCCAGATCGGGGCAGGTGCCCACGACCACCTCCGCGCCCGCCGTGCGCAGCCGCCGGACCGCGCCCGAGAGGTGGCGGACCGAGCGGGTCGGCGGCATCCGGTGGGTGACGTCGTTCGCGCCGATCATGATGACGCAGACGTCGGGAGCACGATCCGTCTCCGAGAGGACCAGGGACACCTGGCGGTCCAGGTCGTCCGACCGGGCCCCCGGCAGGGCCACGTTCCGCAACCGCACCGGCTGCTCCGCCACCGCCGCCAGGCCCGAGGCCAGCAGCGCGCCCGGCGTCTGCCGCGCCCGGTGCACGCCCTGCCCGGCCGCCGTGGAGTCGCCGAGCATGGCGAGGAGGATCGGGGGATCGTGAGGGGTTTCGTACGCGCGTCCGTAGAGTCCCTCCGCGCTGGGCGGGTGCGGACTGTGGCCGTTGCCCACGACCCGCTTGGCCATCTGGACCTCGGCCAGCAGCACACCCACGGCCGCCGCGCCCAGCAGCCCGATCCCACCGCCTCCGTACGCCGCGCCTGTAGCGATACGCCGGGCCACCCGCGCCCTCGACATGCTCGTCATGGGTCGCCGCCACCTCCTCGTAGCCGTACACCCACTCCTTGCCCCGCACGGGGCGTCAGCCAATCTCAACAGTGCGTTAACACCTGCCGGAGGGGCTTAGGCTGGCGGAATCATACAACCCGTCCTTTTTTGCAGCTCCGGAGACAACGGTGCACTTCCACGACTCGATGATCAGCCTCGTCGGCAACACCCCGCTGGTGAGGCTCAACAGCGTGACCACGGGCATCCAGGCGACCGTTCTGGCCAAGGTGGAGTACTTCAACCCCGGCGGTTCCGTGAAGGACCGCATCGCCCTGCGCATGATCGAGGCCGCGGAGGAGAGCGGTGAGCTCCTGCCCGGCGGCACGATCGTCGAGCCGACCAGCGGCAACACGGGTGTCGGGCTGGCCATCGTGGCCCAGCAGAAGGGGTACAAGTGCATCTTCGTGTGCCCCGACAAGGTGAGCACCGACAAGATCAACGTGCTGCGGGCCTACGGCGCCGAGGTCGTCGTGTGCCCCACCGCCGTGGATCCGGAGCACCCCGACTCGTACTACAACGTCTCGGACCGGCTGGTGCGCGAGACCCCGGGTGCGTGGAAGCCGGACCAGTACTCCAACCCCAACAACCCGCTGTCCCACTACCACTCCACGGGCCCCGAGCTGTGGGAGCAGACGGAGGGCAGGATCACGCACTTCGTGGCGGGCGTGGGCACCGGCGGGACCATCACGGGGACCGGGCGGTACCTGAAGGACGCCAGCGACGGCAGGGTGCGGGTCATCGGCGCCGACCCCGAGGGGTCCGTGTACTCCGGCGGGTCCGGGCGGCCGTACCTCGTGGAGGGTGTCGGCGAGGACTTCTGGCCGACCGCGTACGACCGGACCGTCGCCGACGAGATCGTCGCCGTGTCCGACAAGGACTCCTTCCAGATGACCCGCCGGCTCGCCCGGGAGGAGGGGCTGCTGGTGGGCGGCTCCTGCGGGATGGCCGTCGTGGCTGCCCTGCGGGTCGCCGAGCGGCTGGGTCCCGACGACGTCGTGGTCGTGCTGCTGCCCGACAGCGGGCGCGGGTACCTCAGCAAGATCTTCAACGACGAGTGGATGGCCGACTACGGGTTCCTGGAGGACGAGGGCCCGAGCGCGCGCGTCGGCGACGTCCTGGACGACAAGGAGGGCGGCTCCATCCCCTCGCTCGTCCACATGCACCCCGACGAGACGGTCGGTCAGGCGATCGAGGTGCTGCGGGAGTACGGCGTCTCGCAGATGCCGATCGTGAAGCCGGGCGCCGGACACCCGGACGTGATGGCCGCGGAGGTCGTGGGATCCGTCGTCGAACGGGAACTGCTCGACGCGCTGTTCACCCAGCGCGCGTCGCTCGACGACCCGCTGGAGAAGCACATGTCGCCGCCGCTGCCGCAGGTCGGTTCCGGTGAGCCGGTGGCGGACCTGATGTCCGTGCTGGGCGCCGCCGACGCGGCGATCGTCCTCGTCGAGGGCAAGCCGACCGGGGTCGTGAGCCGCCAGGACCTGCTCGCATTCCTCGCCAAGGGAGGCGCCAAGCAGTAACGCCAAGCAGTAAGACGTCCGGCTGGAGAGCTGTGGCCGGGTGGTTCTTCCGGTTCGGACCGGGTGGGACGGGTCTGTCCGCGCGATCGGCGTCTTCCCGCGTAGAACTTCGCGGAAGTGGTACGAGGGCGTCACGTCCGCGCAGCACACGCTTAACACGGATCCGGCACATTAGTGGTTGTCGGCAGGGCGGGAGCGGCTCCCCGCCCCGGCCGACAACCGAAACGGCGCCAAGGACCTCCGGAGCGGCTCCCGGACCTCCATGGACGCCACGGACGCGCAAGCCCGGCCCTGACCCGGCCCGCGTCCCTCGCGGGGACCGCCGTCGTCCCGCCCCCCGGCAACGGGGGTGCGGCGGTCCCCGCGCAAGCTCCCCCTTTGCGCCTAAGCCGGCGCCGCTTTCGCGGACCTGGTTGGTCGCCGTTGTGGTTGCTCAATTGATGGTTGGGGCCGTCGTCGCTCAAATTGTGGTTGCGGTCGTCGTTTGCTCAAAAGAGGGGCGGCGGCAGACCGCACCGGCGGCACAGCCGGCGGGTGGGGTTACTCCTCCCAGTCCGAGTCAGACGGCTTCTTGCCCCGGCGGGCGAAGTGCGGGCTGTTGCGGAAGGCCCAGGCTCCGTTGACGGCCGCGATGCCCGCCCAGGCCACGAGCAGGCCGGGCAGGTCCGCGATGCCGCCGCCGATGGCCGACAGCGGGATGGCCAGGACGAGGGAGATGATCCCGAAGCCGAAGCGCTCGCTCCAGGAGTCGGTGGAGCCCGGAGAGCGGGCGCCGCGGGCCACGACCATCTGCTGTTCCGCGAGCTGGCGGCGCACTCTGCGGTCCACCGCGCCGTCGAGGTGCTGATCGAACTTCTCCAGGAACGACTCGACCAGCGCCGACTCGTACTCCTCGCCCAGGTCCCTGCGCGCGTGCAGCGTGGCGGCGAGTTCCTTCTTGAGTTCGGCGTCGTGGGCTCCGTTACCGGTCATGGAGTCCACGGTAGGCAGCCGCGGGTGCGGGGGCACTGGGGTTAGCCCCCGTGTCCGGACTGGGCCGGGCCCCCGGTTCCCGCTCCCGCTGCTTGGTCAGGTCGTTTACTTCGTAGGTCCGTTTACTTCGTAGGGCCGTTTACTTCGGCGGGTCGTTTACTTCGTCAGGCCGTGCCGCTTTGCGTACGCGTTCGCCACGTCCTCCGGGTCCTTCTTGTCCTTGTCCACCTGGCGGTTGAGCTCGGTGAGGTCCTTCGTCGTCAGGACGTTGCCGAGTTTGGCGAGGGCCTTGCGGACCGGGGCGTCGGCCTTGCGGTCGGCGATCAGGGGGACGACGTGCTGGCCGGGAATGAGGTTCTTCGGGTCGGTGAGGACCACCCAGCCGTTGGCCTGGATGTCGGTGTCGGTGGTGAAGAGGTTCGCCACGTCCACGTCGCCCTTCTTCAGGGCGCCCTTGACCAGCGGCCCGGAGGAGTCGAGTGACTTGAACTCCTTGAACTCGATCCCGTACACGTCCTTGAGGCCGACCGCACCGACCTCGCGGGTCTTCACCTCGGCTGCCGCGCCGATGACCAGCTTGCCGTTCTGCTTGGTGAGGTCGGCGAGGCTCGTCAGGCCGTACTTCTCGGCGGTCTCGCGCGTCACCACGAAGGCGTCGGAGTCCTCCGCCATGCCGTACGGCAGGACCTGGAGGCCGGCCGGGAGCGCGACGGTGAGGGCGTTCTGCATCTCGCCCTCCTCCGTCGCCTTCGACTTGGGGGCGACGTAGTGGAGAAGGGCGCCCTGGTACTCGGGGAGCAGATCGATGTCACCGCCCTTGAGCGCGGGAATGAGGATCTCGCGGGTGCCGAGGTTGGGGCGGACGGTGGTCTTCACACCGGCCGCTTCGAGGACGGCCGCGTAGAGGTACCCGAGCACCTGGTTCTCGGTGAAGTTGGCGGTGCCGATCGTGATGCCGTCCTTGCTGGAGCCGGGGCCCGCGCCGACGGTGCCCTCGCCCTGGAGGGACGTGATGCCGCTGCTGCACGCGGAGAGGGCGGGCACGGAGGCGGCGGCGAAGAGGCCGCCGAGGAGAGCGCGTCGGTTCATGAGAGGGATTCCTTAGGCACAGGGAAGGGATTCCTTTGGCACAGGAGGGCGCAGGGCGTTTGCTATGCCGGGCGGTGGCGGAAGAGGGCTCGCTGGAGGCCGCTCAGGGCGAGGTCGAGGACCACGGCCACCAGGGCGACCAGGACCGCGCCGCCGAGCACCTGCACCAGGTCGCGCTGGGCGAGCCCGTCGAAGACGTAGCGGCCCAGGCCGCCGAAGGAGACGTACGCGGCGATCGTGGCCGTGGCCACCACCTGGATCAGCGCCAGGCGCAGGCCCGTCATGATCAGGGGGAGGGCCAGCGGGAGCTCGACCTGGAAGAGGACCTGGTGGGCGCGCATGCCCTGGCCGCGGGCCGCGTCCTTCACGTCGGGGTCGACGGCCGTCATGCCCGCGTACGTGTTGGTGACGATCGCCGGGACCGCCAGGGCGACCAGCGCGATGTACACCGGCCACATCGACAGGCCGCTGGCCAGGAACACCAGGACGACCAGGCCGACGGTCGGCAGCGCGCGGCCGAACGAGGCGAGGTTGATGGCGACGAAGGCGCCCCTGCCCGTGTGGCCGATGAGCAGGCCGAGCGGGAGGCCGATGACCGCCGCGATGAGGGTGGCGAGGAGCGAGTACTGGAGGTGCTCGGCGAGACGGTGGGCGATGCCGTCCGCGCCGGACCACTGCTCGCCGCTGGTCAGCCATGCGCCGAGGTTCTTGAAGAGTTCGAACACGGTGTCAGGCACCCCGCTTCCGGGTCCACGGAGTGAGGACGTACTGGAGGGCCACCAGCAGCGCGTCGGCGACCAGGGCCAGGAGGAGGGTCAGGACGACGCCGGCGATCACCGGGGTCGGGAAGTTGCGCTGGAAGCCGTCGGTGAAGAGCTGGCCGAGGCCGCCGTCGCCGATGTACGTGGCGACCGAGACCAGCGAGATCGACATGACCGTCGCGATCCGCACACCCGCCATGATCACCGGGAGGGCGAGGGGCAGCTCCACGGTGAGGAGGGTGCGCAGGGGGCGGGTGCCCATGGCCTTCGCGGCCTCCTTCGTCTTCGCGGGCACCGAGTCGAGGCCCTCGACGGTGTTCCGCAGCAGGACGACCAGGGTGTAGATCGTCAGGCCGATCACGGTGGTGGTGCGGGTCAGGCCGCTCACCGGGAGGAGCAGCACGAAGATCGCGATCGACGGGATCGTGAAGAGGACGTTGGACAGGCCGAGGAGGAAGCCGCGCAGAGGGCGGATCCGGTGCGCGATCACGGCCAGGGGCAGCGAGATCAGCAGTCCGAGGAAGACGGCGGACAGGGCGGCCTGGAGGTGGGAGACGGAGAGGGTGGTCAGGTCGTCGGTGTGGTCGGCTATCCACGACCAGTCGATGGTCATGCCGGGTGCTCCGCGGGGGTGGCCGTGGTGGTGGGAGCGGGGCTGTCGGAGCCCGCGGTACCCGCCGTGCGCGCGGCACCGGCGCCGGCCGCGGCGTGTGCCGCCGTCGCGCGGGCGTGGATCTCCTCGCGGGCGGTGACCCCGGTGACCGCGCCGTCCGCGTCCACGCGCACCACGCATCCGCTCGGCGACCCGATGGTCTCGTTGAGCGCGGACAGGAGCGAGTCGGTGTCCCGCAGTGCCCTGGCGGGCGTCAGGGGCGCCTCGCCGGCGGTGCCGGTGGCGGGGAGCGCGTCCGTGTCGAGCCAGCCCAGCGGCCGTCCCGCAGCCGACGTGACCAGCTGCCAGCGGCCGCCGTCGCCGGACACGGCGGAGACCGGCTCGTCGGCGCGCAGGGGTGTCGCCCGCGTCTGCGGTACCTCCTTCAGGGGGGTCAGCGACAGCAGCTTGAGTTCCCGTTCGGAGCCCAGGAAGTCCGTGACGAAGTCGTCCGCCGGGCTCGCGAGCAGTTCGGCCGGGGGCGCGCACTGGACGAGGTGGCCGCCCGTGCGGAAGATCGCGATGCGGTCGCCCAGCCGGACCGCCTCGTCGATGTCGTGCGTGACGAAGACGATGGTCTTGCTCAGCTCCTTCTGCAGGCGCAGGAGCTCGTCCTGGAGCTGGGTGCGGACCACCGGGTCGACGGCGCCGAAAGGTTCGTCCATGAGGAGGACGGGCGGGTCCGCGGCGAGTGCGCGGGCCACACCGACGCGCTGCTGCTGGCCGCCGGAGAGCTGGTGCGGGAACCGCTTGCCCGTGTCGGCGGCCAGGCCGACGGTCTCGAGGAGCTCGGCCGCCCGCGCCCGGGCCTTGCGCCGGCCCCAGCCGAGCAGCAGCGGCACGGTGGCGATGTTGTCGAGGACCGTGCGGTGCGGGAAGAGCCCCGCCTGCTGGATGACGTACCCGATGGAGCGGCGCAGCTCGGCGGCGTCCTGCGCCAGGACGTCCTTGCCGCCGACCCGGATGGTGCCGGAGGTCGGCTCGACCATCCGGTTGACCATCCTGAGGGTGGTCGTCTTGCCGCAACCGGAAGATCCCACGAGGACGGTCACGCCGCCTTCCGGCATCTCCAGGGTGAGGTCGTGGACCGCTGTCGTGCCGTTCGGGAAGCGCTTGTGGACCGCTTCGAACTGGATCATGAGGTGTCCCTTGCCCGGCCTGTATAACGTCATGCAGAGTTCTTGGTGTCTGAATGAGTTGTCAACGGTCGAGCGTAAATCACTGGTTACGAAAGGCCGCCAGGCAAGATTTCATGTCCGGTTTGAGAGGGGTTTGGGTGTGATGTCGTCTCGAATCGTGGACGCCCCGGGTGCCGTGTCGGCCGGCATCGTGGTGCTCGACGGACGTCGCGCCGGCGTCGAGGACGTCGTACGGCTCGCCGACGGGACCGCGCGGCCCGTGCTTGGCGCGGACGCGATGAAGCGGATGGAGGAGTCCTGGGACGCGGCCCGGCAGATCGCGGCGACCGGCAGGGTGTACGGCCGCTCCACCGGCGTGGGCGCGAACCGGACCGAGGACGTGCCGACCGAGGCCGCCGCCGGGCACGGTCTGCGTCTGCTGCGCAGCCACGCGGGAGCCATAGGGGCGGAGCTGCCCGCGCGGCAGGTGCGGGCCATGCTCGCCGTACGGGCCAACCAGCTGCTCGCCGGCGGTGCCGGGCTGCGGCCCAGCGTGGTCACGGCGTTGTGCGAGGCGCTGGAGAGCGGGGCGTACCCCGTGGTGAACGAGTTCGGGTCGGTGGGCACCGGCGACATCGCGGCACTCGCCCAGGTGGGGCTCGCGCTGGCGGGGGAGCACCCGTGGCGGGGGACGCGGGGCCCCGAGCCCCAGCCGCTCGACAACAACGATGCCCTCGCCCTGATCAGCAGCAACGCCCTCACTCTCGGTCAGTCCGCCCTGGCGCTGCACGAGTTGCGCGGACTGCTCGCCGCCACACAGGTCGTCGCCGCGCTCTCGCTGCTCGCCGTCGACGGGTCGCACGAGGCGTACGCGGCTCCCGTGCACGAGGCCCGCCCGCACCCGGGGTCGCGCGAAGTGGCCCGGCGCATGCGGGAGTTGATCGGTGCCGACGACCGTCCGACGCCACCGCTGGGCCGGATCCAGGACCCGTACGGCTTCCGCTGCCTGCCACAGATACACGGGCCCGCGCTCGACGCGGCCGACTCGCTGGAACGGGTGCTGGAGGTGGAGATCAACGCTGCCGCCGAGAACCCCCTGATCTGCCCCGACGACATGGCCGCGTACCACCACGGCGGCTTCTACCAAGCCCAACTCGCCCTGGCCCTGGACCACTTCAGGCTCGCGGTCACGCAGGTGGCGCGGCTGTCGACGTCCCGCCTCTCCACCCTCAACGAGCCCGCCTACACCCGGCTGCGCCCCTTCCTCGCCGACCAGGAGCCCGCCTCCTCGGGTGTGATGATCCTGGAGTACGCCGCCGGAGCCGCCCTCGGTGATCTGCGGGCCTTCTCGGCGCCCGCGTCGCTGGGCCACGCTGTACTCTCCCGGGGCGTCGAGGAGCAGGCCAGCTTCGCGTCGCTGGCAGCGCGTCAGACACTGCGGGCGTGCGGTGCGTACCGCCTCGTCGTCGGCTGCGAACTCGTCGCCGCCGTACGGGCCCTGCGCCAGCGCGACCTGCGGCCCGATCCCGGGCTGCCGGCCGGGAGGGCGCTGGAGCTGGCCGAGGCGGTGCTCGACGCGGACCAGACCGACCGGCCGCTCACGGACGACGTGGGCGCGGCGGCCGCACTGCTCGACCGTTTCACGGACATCTGGACGAATGCCCGCGAGGATCAGTTGGATCAGGACGTTCGCCAGGACGTGGGGAACGGTCCGGACTTTGGGAGGGGAAGCACGCCATGAGCGTGACCGACAGCCCTGCGGCGCGCCTTCAGGCGCTCTTCGAGGGGCACCGGCTGACGCCCACACAGCGGCGCATCGCGCACAGCATGGTGCGGCGCGCCGCGGACGTGCCGTTCCTGTCCAGCGTGGAGCTGGCCGAACTGGCCGGGGTCAGCCAGCCCTCGGTCACGCGGTTCGCGGTGGCCCTCGGCTTCGACGGGTACCCGGCGCTGCGGCGGCACCTGCGCGAGGTCGCCCCCGCGGAGCCGGCCGCGGACACCGCGTCGTACAACGAGTACCAGCAGGCCGTCGAGGCCGAGATCGAGAACCTGCGGCACCTGGCGGAGCTGCTGGCGGACCCGCGGCCGGTGGAGCGGGCCGGGCGGCTGCTGGCCGCCTCGCGCCCGCTGCCCGTGCTCGGGCTGCGGGCGGCCGCGTCCCAGGCGTACGGCTTCTCGTACTTTGCCGCGAAGGTCCATCCGGACGTACGGCTGCTGAACGAGGGCGGCACCATGCTGCACGACCGGATCGACGCGGCGGTGTCGGCCGGGGCGAGCGCGCTGCTGTGCTTCGCGCTGCCGCGGCATCCGCGGGAGGTCGTGGACGGGCTGACGTATGCGAAGCAGTCCGGGCTGTCCGTGGTGACGGTGGCGGACTCGGCCTTCGCGCCCGTGGCCAAGGTGTCGGATCTGCTGCTGCCCGCCGCCGTGGGCACGGGGCTCGCCTTCGACACGGCGTGTGCGCCGATGCTGCTGGGGCGGGTGCTGCTGGAGGCGATGTGCGACGACTTGCCGGGGGCTCAGGTGCGGTTGGAGGAGTTCGACACGCGGGCCGCCGCTCGAGGGCTGTTCGTGGAGTGAGCGGTGGGGGCAGCGGGGCGGTGTGGTCGCTGCCGTCCCTGCCGTCGCTCCCGTCGCTGCGGTCGGTTCTCAGGGAGGTCTCACTTTCGCTGGCTAGCGTGCCCCTCGGCAGTCGTACGTCTGAGGAGTCTGTCGAGTCTGTGGAGCCTGCGGAGCAGAGGAGGCGGGAACGTGACACGCGGAGCGCAGGGGCTGGCGCGGGTGGCCGTCGTGGTGAGGGCCGGGGCGGCGCCGTTGTGGTGGCTCGGGGTGTTCGCGGCGGGTATCGGTGTGCTGGTGCCGGGGCTGACCGGGCGGCGCATCGGGGTCATGGCCGGGGCCGCGCTGTTCCTGGTGACGGCCGCCGTGGTGGGCGGGGCGCGGCGCAAGCGGTACGGGGAGCTGACCCGTGGTGCCGTCCGGGCAGGTAAGCAGGACGTGCTCCAGGACCGGCGGGTCACCGTGCGGAACTGGCGGCGCGGGCACCGGTGGTGGCTGGTGCTGGGCTTTCTGGCCGCCCTGGGGAGTGCGTTCGTGGTACCGGCGGCCGGTGGTCTGATGCTGGCCGGCGCGGGCGCCGGGCTCCGGCTGAAGGCCGGGTGGATCGGCCGGGCCGAGCAGTCCGGGGACGCGCTGCTGTGGGTTCGGGTCGACTGGCTGTCGGGGCGCGGTGGGGCACCGGGAGGCAAGCGGGTGAAGGCGTACCGGTCCACGGGTGTGGCCGCGGGGGACGCGGCACCCGGAGGCGGACGGCGGGCGGTGGCCGCGCGCGTGTAGCCCACGTGCAGCCCACCTGGAGTCCAGTGGCCCATCGGGTCCTCGCGCACAAGGACCCGGCGGAACCGGACGGGTCAGGACTCGTCGCGCACCCTGAGGACCAGCTTGTTCACCGCCCACAGACCGATGCCGATGGCCAGGAGGACACCGGCGCGGATGTAGACGTCGGCCGGACGGTCGGCGAGGGGGCTGGCGAGGATCAGGGCTGTGATGGCGCCCAGCACCGGGAGGACCGTGGGGGTGCGGAAGTGGGCGTGGTCCACCCGGTCGCGGCGCAGGACCAGAACCGCGACGTTGACCACGGCGAAGACGCACAGGAGCAGGAAGGCGGTGGTGTCGCCGAGGCCCTCGATCTCGCCCGTGGACACCAGGCCGATGGCCAGCAGGGTGACGAACACGATGCCGACGACCGGCGTACGGCGGTGGGGCAGAACGCGGGCCATGCCACGCGGCAGGATGCGCTCGTTGGCCATGCCGTAGCACAGGCGGGACGCCATCATGATGTTGATGAGCGCCGAGTTGGTCACCGCGAACAGCGCGATCAGGGCGAAGAGCTTGTGCGGGAAGTCCACACCGCCCGCCTTCACGACCTCAAGGAGGGGTCCACTCGACCCTTCCAGCGTCTTGTGGTCGACGAGGAGGGACGAGACCAGCGCGACCAGGACGTAGATCGTCCCCGTCACCGCCACGCCGATGAAGATCGCCCGCGGGAAGGTCCTGTTCGGGTCCTTCGTCTCCTCCGCCATGTTCACCGAGTCCTCGAAGCCCACGAACGCGAAGAAGCCGAGGGCCGTGGCGCCCAGGACACCCGTGATCAGGGCGTATCCCGTGCCGCTCGCCTCGAACTCGGTCAGACGGGACGGCTCGCCGTCGCCGGTGAGGACGGCCCACGCGCCGATCGCGAGGATGATCAGCAGGCCGGTGAGCTCGACGACGGTCAGGACGACGTTCGTCTTGACCGACTCCGACACACCCCGCAGGTTCAGGGCGGCGAGCAGCACGATGAAGAGGATCGCGATCAGCGTGGGCGGCAGTGCGTCGTTCGTCAGTTCGCCCAGGTAGTCACCGCTGAACGCACGAGCCGCCGCGCTCGCGGACGACAGGCCCGAGCACATCACCATGAACGCGACGATGAAGGTCAGGAACGGCAGCTTGAAGGCCTTCTGCGTGTAGAGGGCCGCGCCCGCCGCCTTCGGGTACTTGCCGACCAGTTCCACGTACGAGGCCGCCGTCAGGATCGCCACGACGAACCCGATGGCGAACGGCAGCCACAGCGCGCCCCCGACCTTTCCGGCGACCTTGCCGGTGGTCGCGTAGATCCCGGTTCCGAGGATGTCGCCGATCACGAAGAGGATCAGCAGCTTGGGGCCGAGGACGCGTTTGAGGCCTGGTTCTCCAGCGGGAGTCGACGCCCCGGTGGTCGTTTCGGTGGTGGACAAGAGAACCTCCCCCGATCGGTGATCTGTCCGGGGAAGTTCTGCCCGGCCGCGCGCCATGGATGCGCGACCCGGGGATTCTCAGAGCTTCACCGGAGGTTTTGGCGCGTGTTGTGCGGTTGTTGGGCGGCTGGCAGAGCGGGGCTGGTGGCGCTGGGCGGCGCGTCCCCGGGTGGGGTCGCGCCGCCGTGGCGATCGAGCGTGTCGTGTGCCCGGTCGGCCAGTGCCTGTCAGACCTCCAGCTCCGTCTCGATCCTCTTCAGCTGGTGCCTGGCCATGGCCAGGTTCGCCCGCTTGGAGTCGAGGACGAGGTAGAGGAAGAGGCCGTTGCCGCCGCGGCCGGTGAGCAGACGGATCAGGTGGTACTGGTCGCTCAGGGTGATCAGGATGTCCTCGATGTCACCCTTCAGGCCCAGGTGCTCCATGGTGCGCAGCTTGGCGCGTACGACGTCGGTGTTGCCGGCCGCCGCGACGGTGAGGTCGAAGCCCTTGCTGCCGCCGATCGTGCCCAGCGCCATGCCGCTGGTGTAGTCGACGAGGGCGGCGCCGGTCGCGCCCTCGATGGAAGCGAGGGCCTCTTTCAACGCGGTCTCGGTGTTGGCCATGGTGTGCCGGGTCCTTTCAACTTTCGCTGGTGGTTGGTGTGTTGGGAGTCGGGCGGGTGGTGGCCCGCACCGTTCGGGTGGTTCGGGTCCGGGTGGGGAGGGAGGCAGGGGCTGTCTCTTATACA
>NZ_VMNX01000223.1 GCF_009377235.1 Streptomyces acidicola | reverse complement strand
CCCGTCCCCCCGCCCCCCATCGGCCCCGACGGTCCGGGACACGTGCCGTACGGATACCCCCAGTACCCGGGTCAGCCGGCCTATCAGGGCCACCCGGGCCACGGTCACCAGTTCGCCCCGCACCACGGTGCCCCGGGCTACGGCTGGTCCGGGATGCCGCTCGCGCCGAGCAACGGCATCGGGATCGCCTCGCTCACCCTGGGGATCATCGCGGCGGTCGGGTTCTGTATGTGGCCGTTGTCCATCGTGCTGGGCGTGCTGGGCGTGATCTTCGGTGTGATCGGCCGCGCCAAGGCGGGCCGGGGCGAGGCGACGAATCCTGGGCAGGCCCTGGCCGGGATCATCTGCGGGGCGGCCGGCATCGTCCTGGGCGCGCTCGTGTTCGTCCTCATCGTCGCGGTCTCGGACGACAGCGCCGACGGCCCGGACGTCGCCCCCGTCGACGCCGGCTACTCGGCCTCGTCGGCCGCCGACACGTCACGTTGTCTCTCCTGAGAAGGCCCCGGCGATCACACCAGGGCGGAACGCCCAGCATGGGCGACAACCGGGCGTCACCGTGAGGTGAGGTCCGGAGGAAGCCGGAGGCGGAACTGGGCACCGATGTACAAGCCGCGCAGCGAGCGGCCCCGCCGCGCAGAGGCTTCCGTTTTTCCAGTACGGCGGCGCCGTTGGTGCGTGTGCGGCCCTGCCACCGGAACGGCGGCTTCAGGACCGTGCGTTCGACATATGGCACACGGGGGTGAATCACGGGTCCGTAGGGGCCGGTGGTTGTCCGCCTTCGCCAGAGGCCCTATCGCTCGGCTTTGGGCGTACGGGACATCAGGGCAGCTGCCGCATCGTGGACGGTGGTCGTGCCGTCGATGACGGCCGCAACGACTTCGGTGATGGGCATCTCGACGCTGTGGCGGTGCGCCAGGTCAAGGATTGCGCGGCACGACTTCACACCTTCCGCGGTCTGGCTGGTGGCGGCGGTGGCCTTGGCGACGCTCAGTCCCCGGCCGAGGTGCTCGCCGAAGGTGCGGTTCCGCGAGAGTGGTGAGGAGCACGTTGCGTAGAGGTCTCCGGCGCGGGCGAGGCCGGAGAACGTGAACGGGTCGCCGCCGAGGCGCTCGCCGAGGCGAGCGGTCTCGGCCAGGCCGCGGGTGATGAGCAGAGCTTGCGCGTTGTCACCGAGGCCCATGCCTGTGCCCAGGCCGACCGCGAGGGCGATGACGTTCTTCACGGCGCCGCCGAGCTCGCAGCCGACGACGTCGGTGGTGGTGTAGGGCCGGAAGTAGGGGGTGTGGCAGGCGTCCTGCAAGGCCTTGGCGGCGATCTCGTCAGGGCAGGCGATCACAGAGGCCGCAGGATGGCGGGTGGCGATCTCGCGGGCGAGGTTCGGGCCGGAGATGACCGCGACGCGCTCGGCTGGGATGCCGGTGACCTCGGTGATGACCTCGCTCATACGCAGTCCGCTGTGGGTCTCGATGCCCTTCATGAGACTGACCACCACGGTGTGGGGCCCGATGTGCGGGGCCCAAGCGGCGAGGTTGCCGCGCAGCGACTGTGCCGGGATCGACACCACCACGTACTCGGCGCCCTCCAGGGCCTCGGCAACGTCGATGGTGGCCCGTAGCGCGGCCGGGAGCTCGATACCGTGGAGGTAAGCGGGATTCTCGTGGCGGGTGTTGATCGCGTCGACAATCTCGCCGCGGCGGCCGTGGAGGACGACGTCGTTGCCGGCGTCCGCAAGGACCGCCGCGAACGTCGTGCCCCATGATCCGGCCGAGAGCACCGCAACGCGCATCCCCGGGCCCCTTCTGTCGTGTACTGGTGGACTTGCGGAACCTTATCCGGCGGTGACTGGGGGACGGCGCAAGGTGGCCACCAGCGCGCGGCGCCCGTCGAGGCGGGGCATTACCCGCTGCGCCTCGCCCAGCATGTTCTCCGCCTGGACGTCGCCGAGCTGACGGCGCAGGTCGGCCTCCCGCGCGATCCACAGCCGGTACAGGCGACGCCACATCTCGGGCTCGCCGGGCCGCTCGTCTACGTGCTCGACCTCGGATCCGGCGTCTTCTGCCTGCTCCCGCCACACCTGGTCAGCCTCCCGCCGTACGGCGCGGGTCAGCGCCAGGCGAGCGTCGGGGGCGAGGATGCGGTGCATCTCGCCCAGTACGGCGGCCCGGTCGGCGGCGTTGCTCATCGCGTCAACGCACACCGCGCCGTGCGCGCAGCTGTCCGGCAGACTGGTCGCTTCCATCGTCCTCACCCGGAACTGGGCCCGCTCGGGCGGGACGAAGTGGGACCGGCGCGCGGTGGCGAGTTCGACGGCGGTGGAGGAGATGTCGATGCCGACCAGGCGCACGGCGAGCGCGCGAGCGAGCCACAGGCCCACGCCGCCGGTGCCGCACCCGATGTCGGCGAGGGCCTGGCCTGGCCGCATTCGCAGCCTGCTGACCATCGTGCCGAGGAGGGGCAAGTCGCAGGAGCTGGAAACGGAGCTGTTGCTCTCTGGGCCCCCCGCGCCGGTTGAGGCGCGGAACCTCAAGATCCCGCGGCTGGGTCAGGGACCCTCGTCCTCCACGTCCTCGATGCGGACGACGCTGTTGGGGGCGACGATCCCTGCGACGCCGAGGCCCGCCCAGACGGGCGCGGACTGAGCGGCGAGTTCGGACTTGGACTGCTCCATGGAGTCCTCCTCTCTATGCCGTGAGGTTCTTCTTGCGGAATGGCCCGCCCCGAGCCCTCGGTTGGTCCCTGGAAGAGACCGGGGCGGGTGTCTTGCCACCCGTCCCGCCGCGGTCCTTCCGGGATCCGCGACGGGACGGGCTTGCCACCTCCATCTGGGGCTTCCGTTCCCGGCCGGAGTGGCGCCTTGGGTGCGGCCCTGCCTCGAAGTGGCCGCCAAGGGGGTTGGGTCAGTTCGGTTTCCGAGCCAGCATGAGGGCGAGGACGGGGGCGGCCACAGCCACCACGTACAGGAACAGTCCGCGGATCGATCTCACTGCCGGCCCACCTTCCGTGCACGGAAGGTGGGCCAGTAGCAGGAGCAAGGCCAGGTCCGGCTTCACCAGGTGCGCGTGCTCGTCGTGCGCCCACACCTCCCTGCCGCGTCCCGACATGCTGTGCTCGTACGCGAAAGCCCGCCCCGGCGCTTCGTCAGTGATCAGCCCGTCGCAGTACCGGCAGATGTGCAGCGTCACGGTCACGGGTGATCACCACCCAGGTTCTCCAGGTGCTCGCACAAAGAGCGCGCAGAGCGGGCCAGCCTCAGCAGCACCGACACCCGGAGGAAGAGCGTCTCCCCGGGCCCCAGACGGAGCCGCATGCGGGCCTCTGCGACGGACAACCGAGTACGGTCACGTACTCCGTCGCCCTTCGGTAGGCGGGCAGCCGCCCGCTCGACGGCGGGGATCAGCACATCGAGGTGTCCCCGCAGCTGGAGCCTGAGCGTTTCCATCTCCTCGCCGGACAGCGGGTCTCTCTTGGCGAGCAGCCTGTCCGCCTCCTGTCACACAGGGACGCACAGATCCCGCGCCAGTGCGAGGGCGTCATCGCGCAGCATGCGCGGCCCCGACTTCACCAACTCCGGTAGGGCACTACGAGTGTGGAGGTTGTACTGGATCGTCTCCGGAGACTCCTCGTACGCCTTCTTGAGCAGGGATACGGCGGCTACTGACTCCCCTGACATGCCGTACGCCCGTGCCGTCTCGATCAGGTGGTATGAACGGCGGGTACCAGAGGCCTGCAGCTCTCCAGGGGCCCTACAGCGGCCTCCAGGCCCTCTCGGGAAGCTTTCCGCCTGGGCCTCATCTGCGACCTCTGGAGGAGCTGTTGGGGCCGGTGAGACGGTTCTTGATGTTCGTGCCGCCACGGCGCGGGACGCGCCGTTCGTGCCCTCGGTCTTACCGGGGGCACGAACCAAGGCGTACGCACCGGCCGCCGCACCGAGGTCATCTGGGAGACCGGGGAATGCAAGCGACCGCTGCCTGTTGCCTGTTGCTGGCTGTCCGCTGTCCGGCCCCGTGGACAGCGGCTCGGGTGTCAGTGTGGGTCAGTTGGTGCGGCCTGCTTTGAGGGCTGTTGCTGTTTCGGTGACGTGGCGGCCCTGGTGCGCGGCGGCCTGGAGGGTGGTCTCGCTGGGTGCGCCTTCGCCGACCACGTGTGAAGTGCCGTACGGATTGCCCGACTTGAACTGGACGGGGTCGGTGTAGCCGGGCGGGACGATGATGCCGCCCCAGTGGTAGAACGTGTTCGACAGGGCGAGGATCGTGGATTCCTGGCCGCCGTGCGCGGTGTTCGAGGCGGTGAACGCCGAGTAGACCTTGCCGGCAAGCTTGCCCGGAAACCACAGCGGACCCGTCGTGTCGATGAATGCCCTCAGCTGACTGGCCGGGTTCCCGAACCGGGTCGGCGTCCCGAACAGCACCGCGTCCGCCCACTCCAGATCATCCAGACCCACCTCCGCCACATCCGCGGTCTCCCGCAGATGCTGCGCCCACGCCGGCTTCCCCTCCACCGCCTCCACCGGCGCCGTCTCCGCCACCTTCAACACACGAACCTGCGCACCCGCCTTCTCCGCCCCCTCAGCAACAGCCCGAGCCAGCGAATACACCGTCCCCGTCTGGCTGTAGTACACAATCGCAACATTCACAGATGCCATGAGAAGTGCCTTTCTTGCGGTGATGCCCGGCGCTGTCGAGCGGGCGTGGGTGTTCATCCATGAGGACGACACAGCCCGGCAAGATGTGAGGCGAACGTCCCAGAGAGGCCGGACCCAGGAGACTGACGAGACCGTGACCCACCCGACCGACGCGACCGACCCGTTCGCTTCTTCTGGCGCCTCCTTGTGGGAGAACGATCCCGAACTGGCCACGATCATGAGCAAGCGGCGCCAGCTGCTCAGCATCGGGTACCGCCTGCTCGGCTCCCTGTCGGAGGCCGAGGACGTGGTCCAGGAGGTGTACACCCGGTGGTACGCGCTGTCCCCGCAGGAGCGCAGCGGCATCGACTCCCCCGGCGGTTGGCTGACGACCGTCGTCAGCCGTATCTGCCTGGACCTGCTCGGCTCGGCACGGGCCCGGCGCGAGCGCTACGTGGGGGCCTGGCTCCCGGAACCGCTGCCGGGAAACGCACGGTGGTTCAGCGGGCGCGGTACCGAGGCCGACGTCCCTGATCCCGCGGACCGGGTCGCCCTCGACGAATCGGTCACCATGGCGTTCCTCGTCGTGCTCGACGCGCTGACCCCGGCCGAGCGGGTCGCGTTCGTCCTGCACGACGTCTTCTGCTACCCCTTCGCGGACATCGCCGAGATCGTCGGCCGCTCGCAGGAAGCCTGCCGCCAGTTGGCGTCCTCCGCCCGTCGGCGCGTACGTGCCGCGCGGCCACCAGAGCCCCGGACAACACGTCGCGCCGACGTCGTCAGGGCCTTCAAGCAGGCCTGGCAGGCCCAGGACATCGACGCCCTGCTCGGTGTACTGGCGCCCGAGGCCACGGCCACAGGCGACGGCGGCGGGCGTGTCAGGGCCGAGCTCCGCCCGGTCGAAGGAGCCGAGGCGATCGCCCGCTTCTACGTCCACCGGGCGCGTGCGGCAGCCGGGTTGACGATTCTGGAGCGCACGGTGAACGGCTGTCCGGGTCTGGCGGTCCAGGTCGACGGCGTCATTGTGACCGTGCTGTCGTTCGACATCCGGGATGGTCGGATCACCAGGATCTGGGCCGTGCTCAACCCCGACAAGCTCCGTTCCTGGACGACGAGCCGCCCCGCGGCCGACTGACCCGACGCACGCAGCCGATGTGAACTGGACCGGCTCCGCCTCTCCCGCGGAGCCGCCCGGGACACATCACCCGCCGCGACCTGCGCCTCGGCGACCACGTGATGGTCTACAAGGCGGGCGACATCATCCCGCGCATCGAAGCCCCCGTCGCCCACCTGCGCACCGGCGACGAGACGGAGATCGCCTTCCCGGCCGAGTGCCCGCAGTGCGGCTCCGGCATCGACACCAGCGAGCAGCGCTGGCGGTGCGAGCGCGGCCGCAACTGCCACCTCGTCGCCGCGGTCTCGTACGCCGCGGGCCGCGACCAGCTCGACATCGAGGGTCTCGGGCACTCCCGCGTCATGCAGCGCATCCTCGCACTGACTACCGCAATCTGACACAACGACCACATCGGACAGCCCGTCCTTCGCTCACTGGCTGTCTATGACCACTGACGACAACGCCGGGCAGCGCGTTACGCGCGCTGCCCGGCGTTCGGATTACTCGTCTTGGTTGCCCCTTGCCGACAGGACGGATCCGACCACCGGGGCGAACGGCTCGGGAGCGTACGACCCACGGTCAGAATTCGACGACAGCCCGGAAGAGTGCGGAGTCTGCGGTGGCGAAGTCAGGGGAGGTGGACAGGCGCTGTTGGAAGCGGGGGTCGTTGTCTGCTGTGCGCCATGCGTCGGGACTGTCCCAGTGCGCGATGCTGACCAGCTGGAAGCGAGTGTCCGAGTCCACCGCACGGTGCAGCCGGTTGTCCCGGAAGCCGGGCGCCTTGCTCATCAGCTCTGCGCGGCCGAGCCAGTGCCGCAGGAACTCATCGATCCGCTCGGCGGGCAGCTCGAAGGCATTGACGAAGGTGATTCCCGGCCCTTCGCCCGAGCCGTTTCCCCCTGCGCGGAATTCGGCCGCCACCTCGTACCAGCCGCCGTGCACGGTGGCATAGCCGGCCGCGGTGGCTGCCGACGCGGTGAAGCCGGGATTCGCCAGAGCCTCGCCCCGGGCTTCGATGCTGTCCCAGTGCGCCACATTGACCGGGCCGAGCCGGGACTCCGGGAACAGTCTGCGGTGCAGTCGCGCATCCCGGAAACCGGGGGCAGTGTGGATGAGCCCGACGCGCTCCCTCCAGCGTGCGATGGATTCGTCGATCCGGTCCTCGGGCAGTTCCCACGCGTCGATCAGGGTGATTCCGTTATCAGTCACCGCACCATCGTGAAACCTCAACCACACTTCAGGTCAAGATGATCCGATCACGCTACCCGGGGAGCGACGCAACTATGTGCACGACCCGCCTGCGCATGGCGGGGCTCCTTCGCCACCGGCCGATCCATCCCCCCCTGATTGCCGACCACTGACCCCTTGGAATCGATCATCTAGCCAGGGGACGCCCTGCTTTAGCGGGGTGGGGAATGGCTGGGCTGCTCTGACCTCAACTTGGTGCATTATCTGCAGTGTTCACCTGTATCACCCTTCTGTCGTACTAGACCTGTTGCGTGTATATAGTCATCATGTGACTGTGACCAGGAAGGTTCGCCGGTTCTCCGGCGGTGTGTACGACCTCGGGCTCCACGTGGTGTGGTGTCCGAAGTACCGCCGTCCGGTCCTCGGCGGGCGGGTCGCGGAACGCCTGGATGAGCTGATTCGGGCCAAGGCCGACGAGCGCCGGTGGGAGATCATTGCGCTTGAGGTGATGCCGGACCGCGTACACCTGTTCGTCAAGCATGATCCGAAGTCGTCGGCGTCGTATGTGGCGAACCAGTTCAAAGGCTTCACCTCCCGCGTACTGCGGGAGGAGTTCCCGCACCTGAAGTCGCGGATGCCCACGCTGTGGTCGTCGTCGTACTTCGCCGCCTCGGTCGGCGCAGTCTCGGCGGCCACCGTGGAGAAGTACATCAACACGCAGTGGGAACGCCCCGGGAAGAAGGACAAGGAGGCGCGGGGGTGATACGCGCCTACAAGTTCCTTCTCCGCCCCACCGTCGGTCAGGAAGCCGCGCTGCAGGCGATGCTGGCCGACCACTGCTTCCTCTACAACGGCGCGTTGCAGGAACGCCGTGACGCCTACCGGCACGTCTCCAGGACGAGCATCACGTACGGAGGCCAGTCCGCGCAGCTCAAGGAGATCCGGGCGTTCGACCCAGAGTGTCAGGGCCGCTGGTCGTTCTCCTCGCAGCAGGCCACGCTGCGCCGTCTGGACAAGGCGTTCCAGGCGTTCTTCGGCCGGGTGAAGGCCGGTGAGAAGCCGGGGTACCCGCGCTTCAAGGGCGTCGGGCACTTCGACACGGTGACCTTCCCGAAGGACGGCGACGGCTGCCGGTGGGACTCCACCCCACACGACACCCAGACTCGCTTACGTCTCCAAGGGGTCGGGCATGTCCGCGTCCACCAGCACCGACCCGTGCGCGGACGGGTCAAGACGATCAGCATCAAACGGGAAGGCCGTCGCTGGTACGTGGTGCTTTCCTGTGATGAGGTGCCCGCCGAGCCGCTTCCCGCAACGGGCTGTATCGTCGGCATCGACATGGGCACCGTGCACTTCTTCACCGACTCCCACGGGAACCACGTCGAGAACCCCAGGTTCCTGGAGTCGATGGCCGACGAGCTGACCACAGCCCAGCAGCACCTTGCGACGTTCCCCAGGCGCACCAAGCAGCGCACGAAGAAGCACCGGGCCGCTGCCCGGAAGGTCGCCAAGCTGCACGCCAAGATCCGGCGCCAGCGGGCCGACTACCACCACAAGACCGCGCTCGCCCTGGTCCAGGAACACGACGTGATCGGGCATGAGACGCTGAACACAGCGGGCATGACCAAAGCGCCCGTACCCAAGCCCGACCCTGACAACGGCGGCGCGTTCCTCCCGAACGGTGCCGCCGCGAAGGCCGGGCTCAACCGAAGCATCCTCGACGCGGGTTGGGGACGGTTCCTGTCGATCCTGGCGCAGAAGGCTGAGAGTGCCGCTCGCCGAGTGATCCCCGTGGACGCCCGCAATACCTCCCGCACGTGCCCGCCCGAGATAGGAGGATGCGGGCACGTCGCCAAGGAGAACCGCGTCACCCAAGCAAAGTTCGAGTGCGTCAAGTGCGGCCTGGTGGAGAATGCCGACCGCGTGGGCGCCTTGAACGTCCTGCATAGGGCCGGGCTGGTCCTCTGCGCGGAGGCTTAGCCACCGACGCAGGAAGCCCGCCGCTTCTGCGGTGGGTGGAGTCACCATCCAGTGCTCCGCCGTCCGCGTACTCCACCCCGTCCACCGTGAACGGCGACGGCCACCACTGGCTCAGGCAGCTCGCGCCGATCCGCCCGTCGGGCCGCGGCCGGTGCCCCCAGAAGTGCAGGTACTTGACTCTCGCCCCCGTGCGGACCTCCCTGACCAGGGTGTCCAAAGAATCGATCTTCCCCATGCCGGCGAGTCTGGCACGCACCACTGACAGTCCGTCCCCTGATTTTCGTGCCTGGTCGGCGCCCGGTCGACAGATTCCGTCGCGTAACCAAAAGGCAACAACGGAATCCCTTGTTGAGGTTTTGTCGCTCTGTCAGGATCGGCACTCAAATCGAGCTTGAGCCACGCCGGCCCTCGGACAGGGGACACGGAGGAGAGCCATATGCACAGCCCGGGCACCGCCACCCCCCACCGTTTCCCGGCCCAGGAGCGTTTCCCGGACGGCGCGCAGTTCATCGCGGGCCGCCCACGGAGGGGCACCTCCGGCCGTACCCACGCCGTCGTCGACCCGGCCACCGGCGCCGAGGTGTACACCTACGAGCTCGCCGGCACCGAGGACGTGGACGCCGCCGTCGCCGCGGCCCGCGAGGCCTTCCCGGGCTGGGCCGCCGCCACTCCCGGCGAGCGTTCCGACGCGCTGCACCGCTTCGCCGCCGTCCTCGCCGACCGTGCCGAGGACTTCGCACGCGCCGAGTCGCTCCAGTGCGGGAAGCCGCTGAAGCTGAGCCGTGAGTTCGACGTCCCGGGGACCATCGACAACACCGCCTTCTTCGCGGGGGTCGCCCGGCAGTTGCAGGGGCAGTCCGCCGGCGAGTACTCCGGCGACCACACCTCGTACGTACGCCGGGAGCCCATCGGCGTGGTCGGCTCCATCGCGCCCTGGAACTACCCCCTCCAGATGGCCGCCTGGAAGATCCTCCCGGCGATCGCCGCGGGCAACACGATCGTCCTGAAGCCCGCCGAGCTCACCCCGTTCACCTCCCTCCTCTTCGCCGAGGCCGCCACCGACGCGGGCATCCCGCCCGGCGTCGTCAACATCGTCGCCGGCACCGGCAAGGAGGCCGGCGAGCACCTCGTCGCGCACCCGGACGTGGCCATGACCTCGTTCACCGGGTCCACCGCCGTCGGCAGGCGCGTCGCCGGGATCGCCACGGCGACCGTCAAGCGGATCCACCTGGAACTCGGCGGCAAGGCGCCCTTCGTGGTCTTCGACGACGCCGATCTCGAAGCCGCTGTGCACGGCGCGGTCGCGGGCGCGCTCATCAACACCGGGCAGGACTGCACGGCCGCCACGCGCGCGTATGTGCAACGGCCCCTCTACGAGGAGTTCGTCGCGCGGACCGCCGCCCTGATGGAGACCGTCCGGCTCGGCGACCCGTTCGCGCCGGGCACGGATCTAGGGCCGCTCATCTCGCACAGCCACCGCGACCGGGTGGCGGGTTTCGTCGACCGGGCGCGTGCCCACGCGCGCGTGGTGACCGGTGGAGAGGCTCCGCAGGGAGAGCTCGAGAACGGTGCCTACTACCGGCCCACGGTCATCGCCGACGCCGCCCAGGACAGCGAGATCGTCCAGTCCGAGATCTTCGGGCCCGTCCTCGTCGTCCTGCCCTTCGACACCGACGACGAGGGCATCCGGCTCGCCAACGACACCCCGTACGGCCTCGCCGCCTCCGCCTGGAGCCGGGACGTCTACCGGGCGAACCGCGCCACCCGCGAGATCAGGGCGGGCTGCGTCTGGATCAACGACCACATTCCGATCATCAGCGAGATGCCCCACGGCGGGTATCGGGCGTCCGGCTTCGGCAAGGACATGTCCGTGTACTCGTTCGAGGAATACACGCAGATCAAGCACGTCATGTTCGACAACACGGCGGTCGCCAGGAAGGCCTGGCACCGAACGATCTTCGGGGAGCGGCGGTAGGGGGACGCCACCTGCCGCCGACCACGGCCAAACCTCCCGAAAGGGCACCACGCGTATGGAGCAGTACGAGCCCGACCGGCTGTCCCCGGTCCAACTGGCCGCGATGCGGCGCAGTTTCCTGAGCGGCAGGGCCTCCCTGACCCGCCGTTCGCTGCTGCGCGCCTCCGCGGGAGGCGCTCTCGCGGTCGGTGGCGTCGGGGCGCTGAGCGCCTGCGGTATCCCCCCGGCGGGCAAGAGCCAGGGCGGTGTCTCCGCGGAGGACCACTCGGCCGAGGAGAAGGTCGTCAACTTCTCCAACTGGACCGAGTACATGGACGTGGACGAGAGCGAGAGGCGTCATCCCACGCTCGACCGGTTCACCCGGCGGACCGGCATCAAGGTCAAGTACACCGAGGACATCAACGACAACAACGAGTTCTTCGGCAAGATCAAGCCGCAGCTCGCCGCGGGCCAGGACGCCGGCCGCGACATCATCGTCCTCACCGACTGGCTGGCGGGCCGGCTGATCCGGCTGGGATGGGTCCAGAAACTGGACCCGGCGAACCTGCCGCACGCGTACGCCAACCTGTCCGCCCAGTTCCGCAGCCCCGACTGGGACCCGGGCCGCGCCTACTCGTACCCGTGGCAGGGCATCTCGACCGTCATTGCCTACAACAAGAAGGCGCTCGACGGCATCGAGGTCCGGTCGGTCTCCGACATGCTCGACAATCCCCGGCTCAAGGGGCGCATCGGCTTCCTCTCGGAGATGCGCGACAGCATCGGCATGACCCTGCTCGACATGGGCAAGGACCCGGCGAAGTTCACGGACGACGACTACGACGCGGCGATTGCCCGTCTCCAGAAGGCCGTCGACAAGGGCCAGATCCGCCGCTTCACGGGCAACGACTACACGTCCGACCTCACCAAGGGCGACCTCGCGGCGTGCATCGCCTGGGCCGGAGACGTCGTCCAGCTCAAGGCGGACAGCCCCGACGTCGACTTCGTCATCCCCGACAGCGGCTACCTGACGTCCACCGACAACCTGCTGATCCCCAACAAGGCACGTCACAAGACCAACGCCGAGCGGCTCATCGACTACTACTACGAGCCTCGCCCGGCCGCTGAAGTCGCCGCCTACATCAACTTCGTCTGCCCGGTCGACGGGGTGAAGACGGAGCTGGAGAAGATCGACAAGGACGCGGCGGACAACCCGTTGATCCTTCCGGACAAGGCCATGGCCGCCAAGTCCCGCGCCTTCCGTCTGCTGAGCAGCGAGGAAGAGACGGCGTACGAGGAGAAGTTCGCGAAGCTGACGGGCGCGTGAGCCTCCGGCGGTGCGGTGCGGGTGGTGCTGCTCGCCCCCGCCGCCCCTACTCCATCCCGTCCCTTCCCTGGGGGCTGCCGCCCCCAGACCCCCACTTGTCGGCCTGAACGGCCTTGTCCTCAATCGCCGGACGGGCTGAAAGGCCCCGCGGAACGCCCGACGGTGCGGTGTCCGGGCCCGCTCCGGAACCACAGTCGACCCCGACACCCAGGGACCACACCATGACGAAAGACCACGGCGGCGACGTCCGCCTCTCCGGGATCAGCAAGACCTACGGCTCCTTCGCCGCCGTCCACCCGCTCGACCTCACCGTGCCGGAAGGTTCCTTCTTCGCCCTGCTCGGCGCCTCCGGCTGCGGCAAGACCACCACCCTGCGCATGATCGCCGGTCTGGAGGAACCTTCCTCCGGCACCGTCTCGCTCGGCGAGCAGGACGTGACCCGTCTGCCGCCGCACAAGCGGCCGGTGAACACGGTCTTCCAGTCTTACGCGCTCTTCCCGCACCTCGACATCTTCGAGAACGTCGCCTTCGGGCTGCGCAGGCGCGGCATCAGGTCCGTGACGAAGCAGGTCGACGAGATGCTGGACCTCGTACAGCTCGGGGAACAGGCCCGCAAGAAGCCGCACCAGCTCTCCGGCGGCCAGCAGCAGCGCGTGGCCGTCGCCCGCGCGCTGATCAACCGCCCCAAGGTGCTCCTCCTCGACGAGCCGCTCGGCGCCCTCGACCTCAAGCTGCGGCGCCAGATGCAGCTGGAACTCAAGCGCATCCAGACCGAGGTCGGCATCACCTTCGTCCATGTCACGCACGACCAGGAGGAGGCCATGACGATGGCCGACACGGTCGCCGTGATGAACGCGGGCCGCGTCGAACAACTCGGTTCGCCCACCGACCTCTACGAGAACCCGCGGACCACGTTCGTCGCCAACTTCCTCGGCACCTCGAACCTCATCGAGGCCGAGGTCGACTCGAAGAGCGGCGGCGCCATCGTCCTCAAGGCGGGCGACGGCAAGCTGTCGCTGCCCGAGGCACGCTGTTCCGCGCCCGCCACCACCGGCGGCAGGGTCCTGGTCGGCGTACGGCCCGAGAAGATATCCCTCACCCACGCGGACGACGCCGGCGATGTCCCCGTGGGCCGCAACCGCATCACGGGGAAGATCACCGCGACCAGTTTCATCGGCGTCTCCACGCAGTACGTCGTCGACAGTTCGGTCTGCCCCGAGTTCGCGGTCTACGTCCAGAACATCGACCGCGACCCCCGGCTTGTCCCCGGTGCCGACGTCGTCCTGCACTGGAGCCCGGCCCACACGTTCGGGCTGGACGCTGCCCAGTCCCTGCTTGCCGGGACAGCGGGCTCCGCGGGCGTGGAAACCGTTGAGGAAGAGGCGGCTGTCCGATGACGACCCTCACCGAGGCCGAGGCGCCACCGCCTCCCGCACCGGTCACCCCGACACGGAAGCCCCCGCGCGGACGTGGCCGCCTCGTCCCGTACTGGCTGCTCCTGCCCGGCATCCTCTGGCTGCTCGTCTTCTTCGCGCTGCCGATGATCTACCAGGCCTCCACGTCCGTACAGACGGGCTCCCTGGAGGAGGGCTACAAGGTCACCTGGCACTTCGCGACCTACTGGCACGCCCTGTCCGAGTACTGGCCGCAGTTCCTGCGCTCGGTGCTGTACGCGGGCTCCGCGACGGTCCTGTGCCTGCTGCTGGGCTATCCGCTGGCGTACCTGATCGCGTTCCGTGCGGGCCGCTGGCGCAACCTGATCCTGATTTTGGTGATCGCGCCGTTCTTCACCAGCTTCCTGATCCGCACCCTCGCCTGGAAGACGATCCTCGCCGACGGCGGCCCGGTCGTCGGCGCCCTGAACTCGCTGCACGTCCTGGACGTCACCGGCTGGCTCGGCATCACCGCCGGGGACCGCGTCCTCGCCACACCGCTGGCCGTGGTCTGCGGTCTGACCTACAACTTCCTGCCGTTCATGATCCTGCCGCTCTACACGTCCCTGGAGCGCATCGACGGGCGGCTGCACGAGGCGGCCGGCGACCTGTACGCGACACCGTTCACGACGTTCCGCAAGGTCACCTTCCCGCTGTCGATGCCCGGCGTGGTCTCCGGCACGCTGCTCACCTTCATCCCGGCGAGCGGCGACTACGTGAACGCCGACCTGCTCGGCTCGGCAGACACCCGCATGGTCGGCAACGTCATCCAGACCCAGTTCCTGCGGATCCTGGACTATCCGACGGCCGCCGCCCTTTCCTTCCTTCTCATGGCCGCGATCCTCATCATGGTCACGCTCTACATCCGGAAGTCCGGGACGGAGGATCTGGTTTAAATGGCCTTGCTGCGCTGGACAAAGCGCCATCTCGTCGTCATCGCCGGTCTGCTGACGCTCGGATACCTCCTCCTGCCGAACATCGTCGTCACCGTCTTCTCCTTCAACGAACCGAAGGGCCGCTTCAACTACGAGTGGCAGACGTTCTCCACGGACGCCTGGACCGATCCGTGCGGGGTCGCCGGTCTGTGCGGCTCGCTCTCGATCAGCCTGCAACTCGCGGCCTGGGCCACGCTCGGGGCCACCGTCCTCGGCACGATGATCGCCTTCGCCCTCGTGCGGTACCGCTTCCGCGCGCGCGGGGCCGTCAACTCGCTGATCTTCCTGCCGATGGCGATGCCCGAGGTCGTGATGGCCGCGTCCCTGCTGACCCTGTTCCTCAACCTGGGTGCTCAGTTGGGATTCTGGACGATCCTGATCGCGCACATCATGTTCTGCCTCAGCTTCGTCGTGGTCGCCGTCAAGGCGCGCGTCATGTCGATGGATCCGAGGCTGGAGGAGGCCGCGCGGGACCTGTACGCGGGTCCCGTCCAGACGTTCGTGCGGGTCACCCTGCCCATCGCGGCACCGGGAATCGCCGCGGGCGCGCTGCTCGCCTTCGCGCTCTCCTTCGACGACTTCATCATCACCAATTTCACCGCGGGCTCGACCGTCACGTTCCCCATGTTCGTCTGGGGCTCGGCGCAGCGCGGAACGCCCGTCCAGATCAATGTCATCGGCACGGCCATGTTCGTCGTCGCCGTGCTGTTCGTGCTGGCCGGCATGGTCGTCGGTGGTCGCCGCAAGCGCCAGAAGCCGTAATTCCTCAAGCCCGCGTAGGGAGTTGAAATCATGGCCCCGAGCGCCATGAGCCGTGGACATCGCTGGACGAGATCTCTTTCCGAGGCCCAGCCGGCCCCGTACTGGCTGGACGACCCCGGCAGGCC
>NZ_VMNX01000222.1 GCF_009377235.1 Streptomyces acidicola | reverse complement strand
GGGCAGGGGCCGACAGGCCGCGTACAGAATGCCGAAAGGCCCCGATCCACCCCCCTGGGGAAGGGAGACGGAACCGGGGCCTTCGGTTCAAGCTTGTGAGTCCACGCCCGCGTGGCGAACGCAGGCCGCGCGTGAACCCGGGGTGCCGGATGGGAGCGGATGAGAGAGGGCCCGCTCTGGGTCCAGCCGACGGTCAAGTCAGGAGTGAGTCAAGGAGACGAGTCCGGGCGGACTCGGCCGACTCAGCCCTTGAGGGCAGTGACCTGGGAAGCCAGCGCCGACTTCTTGTTGGCGGCCTGGTTCTTGTGGATGACGCCCTTGGAGACGGCCTTGTCGAGCTTGCGCGAGGCCTCGCGCAGGGCGACGGTCGCCTTCTCCACGTCACCCGCGGCCGTGGCCTCGCGGGTCTTGCGGATCGCGGTCTTCAGGGAAGACTTGACGGCCTTGTTGCGCAGCCGGGCCTTCTCGTTGGTCTTGATCCGCTTGATCTGGGACTTGATGTTCGCCACGAATGAGCCTTTTCAGGTTCAGGCACGCGGGACGTCGCAACGCCTCACGCGCCGGTGATTGATCTTCGAGTGGACCGCCGGAGACCGGCGGAGCCGATCGCGCCTCGCGCTGAGAGGGCATGAGGCACAGCCCCCCACGGTACCAGCCGCCTTCCGGCCGACCCAAACCGGTCCCGCGCCGCACCAGTGCCGTCCAGCACCCGTGGAAACGCCCGCCCACCGAACCCTGAGCCGTCATCCACCCGCCCAAGACGCCCCCGTGCCGCCCGAACCGGTCTCTACTCCTCACCCGTGGGACCATTGGAGCCTACGTATCGATCCGACCCGAGACCGCAGACACTGCGGACGCCTCAAGAATCAGGACCCTGCGTGCCCGCGATCCCCAGCCATGTGCCCGAGCCGAGCCGTACCGACCCGGCGCTGATCCGCAACTTCTGCATCATCGCGCACATCGACCACGGCAAGTCCACGCTCGCCGACCGGATGCTCCAGCTGACCGGTGTCGTTGAGCAGCGGCAGATGCGCGCCCAGTACCTCGACCGCATGGACATCGAGCGCGAGCGCGGCATCACGATCAAGTCCCAGGCGGTGCGGTTGCCGTGGGCTCCGACCCAGGAACCCGGCAACACGCACATCCTCAACATGATCGACACCCCCGGGCACGTCGACTTCACCTACGAGGTCTCGCGGTCGCTCGCGGCCTGCGAGGGGACCGTCCTCCTCGTCGACGCGGCCCAGGGCATCGAGGCCCAGACCCTCGCCAACCTGTATCTGGCGATGGAGAACGACCTCACGATCATCCCCGTGCTCAACAAGATCGACCTTCCGGCCGCGCAGCCCGAGAAGTTCGCCGAGGAGCTCGCCAATCTCGTCGGGTGCGACCCCGACGACGTGCTGAAGGTCTCCGCCAAGACCGGCCTGGGCGTCGAGGCCCTGCTCGACAAGGTCGTCGCCGAGATTCCCGCCCCCGTCGGAATCAAGGACGCGCCGGCGCGGGCCATGATCTTCGACTCCGTGTACGACTCCTACCGGGGTGTCGTGACATACGTGCGAGTCGTCGACGGGCAGCTCAACAAGCGTGAGCGGATCCGGATGATGTCCACCGGCGCCACCCACGAGCTGCTGGAGATCGGGACCAACTCGCCGGAGATGCTCGGTGCCGACGGCCTCGGCGTGGGTGAGGTGGGTTACCTCATCACCGGTGTGAAGGACGTCCGCCAGTCCAAGGTCGGTGACACGATCACCAGCCTGAGCAAGGGCGCGACCGAACCCCTCGGCGGGTACAAGGACCCCAAGCCGATGGTGTTCTCCGGCCTTTACCCCCTCGACGGCTCCGACTACCCGGAGCTGCGCGACGCCCTCGACAAGCTTCAGCTCAACGACGCCGCATTGGTCTACGAGCCGGAGACCTCCGCCGCCCTCGGCTTCGGTTTCCGCGTCGGCTTCCTGGGGCTGCTGCACCTCGACGTCGTCCGCGAGCGGCTTGAGCGGGAGTTCGGGCTCGACCTCATCGCCACCGCGCCGAACGTGGTCTACCGCGTGGTGATGGAGGACGACACCGAGCACACGGTCACCAACCCGAGCGAGTTCCCCGAGGGCAAGATCAACGAGGTGTACGAGCCGGTCGTACGCGCCACGATCCTCGCCCCGAGCGAGTTCATCGGCTCGATCATGGAGCTGTGCCAGACCCGGCGCGGCACCCTCCTCGGCATGGACTACCTCTCCGAGGACCGCGTCGAGATCCGCTACACCCTCCCGCTCGCCGAGATCGTCTTCGACTTCTTCGACCAGCTGAAGTCCAAGACCCGCGGCTACGCCTCCCTCGACTACGAGCCCACCGGCGAGCAGACCTCCAGCCTGGTCAAGGTCGACATCCTGCTGCACGGCGACAAGGTGGACGCCTTCTCCGCGATCACGCACCGCGACCAGGCCTACGCCTACGGAGTGCGGCTCGTCGCCAAGCTCAAGGAGCTGATCCCGCGGCAGGCCTTCGAGGTGCCCGTCCAGGCGGCCATCGGCTCCCGGGTCATCGCCCGCGAGACCATCCGCGCCATCCGCAAGGACGTCCTCGCCAAGTGCTACGGCGGTGACATCTCCCGTAAGCGGAAGCTGCTGGAGAAGCAGAAGGAAGGCAAGAAGCGGATGAAGATGGTGGGCTCTGTGGAGGTTCCGCAAGAGGCCTTCATTGCCGTGCTGTCCAGCGACGACGGCGGCGGGTCCGGGAAGGGCAAGAAGTAGGGAGTATGGGCGTAAAGCGCGGGAAGTAAGGGCGCAAAGGGTAGGAAGTAGGGGCGCAAAGGGGGCGGTCGCCTGCCCCCGCAAGGCGCGGTGCCCTGTCGGCGTAACGCCTGTTACCCATGGAAACCCGGGCAGAAGACGGGCAGGCTGCGGGCGGACATCGGGCAGGACGGGGGCCCGTCGCGCTTCGGCGTGGCGGGCCCTACGTGCGCGTAGGGTCGCTCTCCGTAGGAGTCGTTTGTAGGAAGTGACAGGGTGCCGCCCCTTACGCACCGGGCGGCCGCGCTCTACCCTGATCACCACTCGATGGTTACTCGCGAGTTAAACAACAGCCGCTTTGAGCCAGCCGCGCACCGCACAGTCGCGGGCCCCGGAGGATGTCGTGAGCGACACACTGACCCTGATCGAGAACCGTCCGCCGTCCGTGGCGGCCCTCTTCCTGGAGCGCGTGGCGGCCACGCCCGACGCGGAGGCCTACCGCTACCCCGTGCCCTCGTCCTCCAACGCGGGTCCGGACGAGTGGAAGTCGCTCAGCTGGGCACAGGCCGCCGAGCGGGTCCACGCCATCGCGGCCGGGCTGATCGAACTGGGTGTGCAGCCGGAACAGCGTGTCGCCCTCGCCTCCGCGACCCGCGTCGAGTGGATTCTCGCCGACCTCGGCATCATGTGCGCGGGCGCCGCCACCACGACCGTCTACCCGTCGACGAACGCCGACGAGTCCGCGTTCATCCTGTCCGACTCCGAGAGCAGGGTCCTCGTCGCGGAGGACGCCGCGCAGCTCGCCAAGGCCCGGGAGAAGCGGGCCGAGCTGCCAGAGCTGACCCATGTCGTCGTCATCGACCCGGCCGGCGCGGACCTCTCCGAGGACTGGACCCTCTCGCTCGCCGAGCTGGAGAAGCGCGGCGCCGCGTATCTGGAGAAGAACCCCGACCTGGTCAAGGACAAGGTCGGCGCGATCACCTCCGAGCAACTCGCCACCCTCATCTACACCTCGGGCACCACGGGCCGCCCCAAGGGCGTCCGCCTCCCGCACGACAACTGGTCGTACATGGCAAAGGCGATCGCCGCGACGGGCCTGATCAGCACCGATGACGTGCAGTACCTGTGGCTGCCGCTCGCTCATGTCTTCGGCAAGGTGCTCACCTCAGGGCAGATCGAGGTCGGGCACGTCACCGCGGTCGACGGCCGCGTCGACAAGATCATCGAGAACCTGCCGGTCGTCCAGCCGACGTACATGGCCGCCGTGCCGCGCGTCTTCGAGAAGGTCTACAACGGGGTCGCCGCCAAGGCCCGCGCGGGCGGGCCCGCCAAGTACAGGATCTTCCAGTGGGCGGCCCAGGTCGCGCGTGAGTACGCCAAGGTCAGCCAGGACAACTTCCGGCGGACCGGCAACGCTTCGGTGCCGTTCGGGCTGGGAGCCAAGCACGCGGTCGCGGACGCGCTGGTCTTCAAGAAGCTGCGCGAGGCCTTCGGCGGACATCTGCGGGCCTGTGTCTCCGGGTCCGTCGCGCTGGCCCCCGAGATCGGCTTCTTCTTCGCCGGCGCGGGCATCCACATCCTGGAGGGGTACGGCCTCACGGAGTCGTCCGCCGCGTCCTTCGTCAACCCCGGTGAGGCGTACCGGACCGGCACGGTCGGCAAGCCGCTGCCCGGCTGCGAGGTGCGCATCGCCGACGACGGCGAGATCCTGCTGCGCGGTCCGGGAATCATGGAGGGCTACCACAAGCTGCCGGAGAAGACCGCCGAAGTCCTGGAGCCCGACGGCTGGTTCCACACCGGCGACATCGGCGAACTCTCGCCCGACGGCTACCTCCGCATCACCGACCGCAAGAAGGACCTGTTCAAGACCTCCGGCGGCAAGTACATCGCGCCGACCGAGGTCGAGGGCCAGTTCAAGGCCCTGTGCCCGTTCGTGTCCAACGTCATGGTGATCGGTGCCGACCGCAACTTCTGCACCGCGCTCATCGCTCTCGACGAGCCGACCCTCCTCGGCTGGGCCAAGGAGAACGGCATGGGCGGCAAGTCGTACGAGGACGTCGTCGCCTCTCCCGCGATGGTCGAGCTCATCGACGGCTACGTGCAGCGCCTCAACGCGGGCCTTCAGCGGTGGCAGACCGTCAAGAAGTTCCGCCTCCTGCCTCGCGATCTGGACGTGGAGCACGGTGAGCTGACGCCGAGCCTGAAGTTGAAGCGGCCGGTGGTGGAGCGGGAATACCAGCACCTGATCGAGGAGATGTACGCCGGCGCCAGGGAGGCGTAGAGGGATCTCCGTCGCGCGGGGCCGCATATCGATATTTCGATATGCGGCCCCGCGCCCCTTTTTGGGGCGCATCGATGCAGGGGCGCGTACAGATACAGGGGGCGCAGATCGGATGCCCGAATCTGCCACTCTTTCTGATCATCCCTCTTTCTGACCGTCTTCGAGCACCCGCGTAGCACTGTTCTCACTCATGATGGCCCACTTCGGTAACTCCGTGCTTATGGCCGTGGTCAGTCTGTCACGCTGTCCCTGCCGCCTGAGATCTATCGTCGAACTGCTCCGGGAGCCGCACAGTGGGGGCCATTCCGACGCAACGCGAGTCGACGACTCGTGCCCCTGGTACACCGGCGCACCTGGGAACGGACCGGCGCGCGGTCGCTCACGTGTCGCTGCCCGGTGGCCCGCTCGCGCCCGGAGCCGCCCGCCGCTTCGCTCGCGCCGGCCTGGACGAGTGGGCCGAGCTCGCGCTCCCCGGCGCCGAAGCCCTCACCGACCGGTTCGTCGACGACGTCCTGATCGTGGTCAGCGAGCTGGTCACCAACGCCGTAGTGCACGCCGGTACGGACGTCGAGCTGCTGTGCCGTCTGGAGCCCCCCGAGCCTCCCGACGAGGAGTCCGCCCACGTCGTCGTCGAGGTCTCCGACCACCACCCCGCGCGCGCCGTACGCGACGACGGCGCCGGCCCGTACAGCACCGAGCGCCCCCACGGCGCGGAACCCTCCTACGGCACCCCGGAGTACGGGCGCGGCCTGCGGCTCGTCTCCGCGCTCTGCGACGCCTGGGGCATCACCTACCGCACCGGCGTGAAGACCGTCTGGGCACGCCTGCCCGTCGACGGGGCCGCAGCCGTCGAGGAGAGGACCGAGGCGTACGTCGCCGACGACGCCTTCGGACACGGCTCGATCGCCGTCGACGTACTAGCCCCCGCACCCAGGCGGACCATGGAGAGCGACCGGGAATGGCTGAACCGCGGCGCCCTCTCCTTCCTCGCCGAGGCCTCCGACCTGCTGGCCGGGCAGCTCGACGAGGACCTCGTCGCCGCGCTCGCCGGACAACTGCTGGTGCCGCGCCTGGCCGACTGGTGCGCGGTGTGGCTGGAGGACGAGGGCATGGGCTGGCGCGGCGCCGAGGCCGACTTCGGCTCAGGACCCCGACTCGCCCGCGTCTGGCACGTCAGCGAGAACCGCATCGAGGACCTGCGCCACGCACTGGAGAAGGACCCGCCCCGGCTGCCGGAGTCCGTACGGTCGCGGGCGGTGCCCGTGGCGTGGCCCGGCGCGGCGCTCGGCGACCAGGACGAGACCGGGACCGCCCTCGCGTACCGGCTGATCGCGGGCGGACGGCCGCTGGGCACACTCGTCATCGGACGGGCCGGGCTGCTCCGCTTCGCGGACGAGGTCACCGGGCTCGTCGAGGACCTCAGCCGCCGGGTGGCCCTCGCGATCGGCGCGGCCCGCCAGTACGCCCGCCAGGCCACCATCAGCCGGGTCCTCCAGCGTGGGCTGCTGCCCGGCGCGGTCGCCGAGATCCCCGGAATGCACAGCGCGCTCGTGTACGAGCCGTGCGACAAGGGCGGGCCCAGCGGCGACTTCTACGACCTGTTCCCGGCGGGCGACGGCCGTTGGTGCTTCGCCCTCGGAGACGTGCAGGGCAAGGGCCCCGAGGCCGCCGTCGTCATCGGCCTCGCCCGGCCCTGGCTGCGGCTGCTCGCCCGCGAGGGCTACCAGGTCGCCGACGTCCTCGACCGCCTCAACCAGCTCCTCCTCGACGACGCCACCGAGGCGGCCGACGCCGCCGCCCGCGCCCTGGTCACGGCCGGCGGCCCCGGCCTCGGCACCGATGAGGGCCCCCAGACCCGCTTCCTGTCCCTCCTGTACGGCGAACTCGTCCCCTACGAAGGCGGCGTCCAGTGCACCCTCGCCTCCGCCGGACACCCCCTGCCGCTGGTCCTGGGCCCCGACGGCGACGTACGCACCGCCGCCGAACCTCAGACCCTGCTCGGTGTGATCGAGGACACCGCATACATCTCCGAGACCTTCGCCCTGCACCCCGGTGACACGCTGCTGTGCGTCACCGACGGCGTGACCGAGCGGCGCTGCGGATCGGTGATGTTCGACGACGGGGACGGGCTCGCGGTCGCCCTGTCCGGCTGCGCCGGGCTGAACGCACAGCTCATCGCGGAGCAGATCACGAGGCTGGTGCACGAGTTCGGTGAGCGGCCGCCGGAGGACGATCTGGCGTTGCTGGTGTTGCAGGCGGAGTGAGTAGGCGGAGTAGGCGGAGGAGTCGACCGGGGGAGGCCGGCGGTGCTGGACAATGGAACGCATGCCTTCCGCACTCCCCGACGGCGAGCCCGTCCCCGACGACGGTGCGCTGCCCGCCCACGCCCTGACCGGGGCCGCGGACCGGCCCCTCGGGTTCTACCTGCATGTCCCGTACTGCGCGACCCGCTGCGGCTACTGCGACTTCAACACCTACACGGCGACCGAACTGCGCGGAACGGGCGGAGTCCTCGCCTCCCGTGAGAACTACGCCGAGACCCTGATCGACGAGATCCGCCTGGCCCGCAAGGTGCTCGGCGACGACCCGCGCCCCGTCCGCACGGTCTTCGTCGGCGGCGGCACGCCCACGCTGCTGCCCGCCGGCGACCTCGTACGGATGCTGGGGGCGATCCGGGACGAGTTCGGGCTCGCGGACGACGCGGAGGTCACCACGGAGGCGAACCCGGAGTCGGTGGACCCGGCGTATCTCGACGCGCTGAGGGCGGGCGGCTTCAACCGGATCTCCTTCGGCATGCAGAGCGCCCGGCAGCACGTGCTGCGGGTGCTGGACCGCACCCACACCCCCGGCCGCCCCGAGCGCTGCGTCGCCGAGGCCCGGTCGGCGGGATTCGAGCACGTCAACCTCGACCTGATCTACGGCACCCCCGGGGAGTCGGACGACGACTGGCGGGCTTCCCTGGACGCGGCGATCGGGGCGGGCCCTGACCACGTGTCGGCGTACGCGCTGATCGTCGAGGAGGGCACCCAGCTCGCGCGGCGCATCCGCCGGGGCGAGGTCCCGATGACGGACGACGACGTCCACGCGGACCGCTACCTGATCGCGGACGAGACCCTGTCCGCGGCGGGCTACTCCTGGTATGAGGTCTCGAACTGGGCCACGTCCGCCGCGGGCCGCTGCCTCCACAACGAGCTGTACTGGCGCGGCGCCGACTGGTGGGGCGCGGGACCGGGAGCACACTCGCACGTGGGCGGCGTGCGCTGGTGGAACGTGAAGCACCCGGGGGCGTACGCGGCGGCGCTGGCGGCGGGGCGCTCGCCGGGGGCCGGGCGTGAGGTGCTGGCGGAGGAGGACCGGAGGGTCGAGCGGATTCTGCTGGAGCTGCGGTTGCGGGAGGGCTGTCCGCTGTCGCTCCTGCGGGATGAGGGCCTCAAGGCTTCGCGGCGGGCATTGGAGGAAGGGCTCCTGGAGGGCGAGCCGTACGAGGAGGGGAAGGCAGTCCTTACGTTGCGGGGGCGGTTGCTGGCGGATGCAGTGGTCAGGGACTTGGTCGACTGATCACTCCGGCGAGTGAATCGGTGCGGAACTCCGGTTCGGTCCCTACCCTGTTTCGTAGGCTGCCGCCAAAAGGACGCGGCGGATGTGGAGGGCCACGGAGATGACCGCTGTGGACGAGTACGGAATGACCAAGTTCTTCGAGGGGTTCGAACCTCCGGAGGGCGTCACTGCCGAGCTTCTCCGGGGGGAAATCGTGATGATGGCCAGCCCTGATCTGGTGCACAACGTCATCGTGATGCTGATCGGCAGGCAGATCCCACTGGAACGCTGGTACTCCCTTCAGACACAGGACGTCGACATTGTCGACGAGGCCAGCGAGCCCGTTCCAGACCTGGTGGTTGTGGCTCCTGACGCCCTGCCCGACTCGGGCCGCCTTCTGCCGTCCCCGCTGATCACCATGGTCGTGGAGGTCGTCTCCAAGACCAGCGTCACACGGGACTACGGAGTCAAACGGTCGATCTACGCCGCTGGCAAAGTCCCCGCCTACCTGATCGCCGACCCGATCATGGCGCAATGCGTCCTGCTGACGAACCCCGCAGGCCAGGGTGAGGACGCCGACTACCGGCGCCAGGAGATCATCAAATTCGGAGACCCACTGCCGCTGGAGATTCTGGGACTCGAACTGGACACCAGCGACTTCGGAACATTCCCCGGCGTCAGGCCCCACCGCTATCCGTAACGAAGTCGATCAGCTCCTCCACCCGCCCCAGCAACTCCGGCTCCAGGTCCTTGTAAGAGCGCACCGAGCCGAGGATCCGCTGCCAAGCCTCCCCGGTGTTCGTCACACGCCAGCCCAGCGCCCGACACACCCCCGTCTTCCAGTCCTGTCCGTGCGGGACACGCGGCCACTCCCGGATGCCCACCGAGGACGGCTTCACCGCCTCCCAGACGTCCACGTACGGATGGCCCACCACCAGCGCGTGCTCGCTCGTCACCGACTCGGCGATACGGGACTCCTTGCTGCCCGGCACCAGGTGGTCCACCAGCACACCCAGGCGGGCGTCCGGGCCGGGGGCGAAGTCCGCGACGATGGCCGGCAGGTCGTCCACGCCCTCCAGGTACTCCACGACCACGCCCTCGATACGCAGATCGTCGCCCCACACCTTCTCGACGAGCTCTGCGTCGTGGCGGCCCTCCACGTAGATGCGCCCGGCACGGGCCACGCGCGCGCGTGCGCGAGGGACGGCCACCGAACCGGATGCCGTGCGGGTGGCACGGACAGGGCCCGAAGGCGGCCGTACGAGCGTCACCACGCGGCCCTCCAGCAGGAACCCCCGAGGCTCCAGCGGGAACACCCGGTGCTTGCCGAAGCGGTCCTCCAGGGTCACCGTGCCCGCCTCGCAGCGGATCACCGCGCCGCAGAACCCGGTCCCGGGCTCCTCGACCACCAGCCCGGGCTCAGCCGGGACCTCCGGGACGGGCTTGGGCTTCTTCCACGGCGGGGTCAGGTCCGGCGAGTACTGGCGCATTCGGATGACGATACGAGAACCGGAGCGGTAACCGGAGCGGCGGTCATCACGACACGCCGAAGCGGGCCGCCAGCGCGTCTCTCTGCGTCCGTACGAACGCCGCGTCCACCGCCGCCCCGTGCCCCGGCACGTACACCGCGTCCTCGCCGCCCAGGTCCAGCAACCGGTCCAGCGCGGCCGGCCAGTGCGCGGGGACGGCGTCCGGACCCGCCTGGGGCTCGCCGGACTCCTCGACCAGGTCGCCACAGAAGACCACCTCCGGCGACGAGGGCGAGCCGGGCACCAGCACCGCCAGGTCGTGGGCCGTGTGGCCCGGGCCGACGTTCGCCAGGAGCACCTGCGTGCCGCCGCCCAGGTCGAGTGTCCACTCCCCGCTGACTTGGTGGCGGGGGCGCACGAGAAGGTCCGCGGCCGTTGCGGCCTCCTGGGCGTCCAGGCCGTACCGCACGGCGTCGGCGCGCAGTTCCTCGCGTGCGCGGTCGCCGGTGAGGAGCATGTCCACGCCCACCGCGCCGAATACCTCGACTCCCTCGAAGGACGCCGCCCCGAAGACATGGTCGAAGTGCGGGTGCGTGAGCGCGAGATGTGTCACACGGCGGGCGCCGCCCAACAGCCACCGCGCCTCGGCGCCCAACCGCGCGCCCTCCCGCAGACTGGACCCCGCGTCGATCATGAGAGCGGAACCGTCCCCGACGACCAGCCCGGCCGTGCAGTCCCACACCGGAAGGCGACAGCGCCCCACGCGCGGGCCAAGTTCCTCCCACCCGGACTCTTCCCAACTCATCGTCATACGCCGACGCTAACCCCAGGCCCCCGAGGGCGACGGATTCTCCCTGCGTCGGCGTTCCGCGTGTACTCGCCGGTACGACATCGCGGGACACGTCGGTACACGTCGGCATGACAAGGCGTGGCCGCCCTTGCCGGGGCCGTACCCCACCGCCGTACACTGGTGGGAATGCTGGCACTCGCCCGCGGTGAGTGCCAAGGGGGAGTCGCAAGGACGCGCGGGGACGCGCAAGGACGACGGAAGTACTGGAGGTGTGCGCGATGCTCAGCGAACGCAGGCTCGAAGTGCTGCGCGCCATCGTCCAGGACTACGTCGGCACCGAGGAGCCGGTGGGTTCCAAGGCGCTCACCGAGCGGCACAGGCTCGGTGTCTCCCCGGCCACCGTCCGCAACGACATGGCGGCCCTCGAAGAGGAGGGGTACATCGCCCAGCCGCACACCAGCGCCGGGCGCATCCCCACCGACAAGGGCTACCGCCTCTTCGTCGACAAGCTGGCCGCGGTCAAGCCGATGACCCCACCGGAGCGGCGCGCCATCCAGAACTTCCTGGAGGGTGCCGTCGACCTGGACGACGTGGTCGGCCGGACCGTACGGCTGCTGGCGCAGCTCACGCGGCAGGTCGCCGTCGTGCAGTACCCGTCGCTCACGCGGTCCACGGTGCGGCACGTAGAGCTGCTGTCGCTGGCGCCCGCGCGCGTGATGCTCGTACTGATCACGGACACCGGTCGGGTGGAGCAGCGCATGATCGACTGCCACGCCCCGTTCGGGGAGACATCCCTCGCGGATCTGCGCGCACGGCTCAACAGCCGTGTCGCGGGCCGCCGTTTCGCGGACGTGCCGCAACTCGTGGAGGACCTTCCGGAGGCCTTCGACGTCGAGGACCGCGGCAGCGTCACAACCGTGCTCTCCGCCCTTCTGGAAACGCTCGTCGAGGAGCGGGAGGAGCGGCTGATGATCGGCGGAACCGCCAATCTGACCCGCTTCGGACACGACTTCCCTCTCGTGATCCGGCCGGTGCTCGAAGCGCTGGAGGAGCAGGTTGTGCTCCTCAAGCTGCTGGGCGAGGCGAAGGATTCGGGCATGACCGTGCGTATCGGTCATGAGAACGCGCATGAGGGACTCAGCTCCACGTCCGTGGTCTCAGTGGGCTACGGTTCGGGCGGCGAGGCAGTAGCAAAACTCGGCGTGGTCGGACCGACCCGCATGGACTATCCGGGAACGATGGGAGCAGTACGAGCGGTGGCACGTTACGTCGGACAGATCCTGGCGGAGTCGTAAGTGGCCACGGACTACTACGCCGTACTCGGCGTGCGCCGCGATGCGTCCCAGGAAGAGATCAAGAAGGCGTTCCGCAGACTCGCGCGCGAGCTGCACCCGGACGTCAACCCCGATCCGAAGACGCAGGAGCGGTTCAAGGAGATCAACGCCGCGTACGAGGTGTTGTCGGACCCGCAGAAGAAGCAGGTCTACGACCTCGGCGGTGACCCGCTGTCCCAGGCGGGCGGCGGTGCGGGCGGCTTCGGCGCCGGCGGGTTCGGGAACTTCTCGGACATCATGGACGCGTTCTTCGGTACGGCGTCCCAGCGCGGCCCGCGGTCGCGCACCCGCCGGGGCCAGGACGCGATGATCCGGCTGGATGTCGAGCTCGACGAGGCGGCCTTCGGCACGACGAAGGACATCCAGGTCGACACGGCCGTCGTCTGCAAGACCTGCAACGGCGAGGGCGCTGCCCCCGGCACGTCCGCCCAGACCTGTGACATGTGCCGCGGCCGCGGCGAGGTGTCCCAGGTCACCCGGTCCTTCCTGGGCCAGGTCATGACGTCCCGCCCCTGCCCGCAGTGCCAGGGCTTCGGCACGGTCGTCCCGAACCCGTGCCCCGAGTGCGCGGGCGACGGCCGGGTGCGGTCCCGCCGCACGCTCACCGTGAAGATCCCGGCCGGTGTCGACAACGGCACGCGGATCCAGCTCGCGGGCGAGGGCGAGGTCGGCCCCGGCGGCGGCCCGGCAGGCGACCTGTACGTCGAGATCCACGAGCTCCCGCACTCGACGTTCCAGCGGCGCGGCGACGACCTGCACTGCACGGTCACCATCCCGATGACCGCGGCCGCGCTCGGCACCAAGGTGCCCCTGGAGACCCTCGACGGCCTGGAGGAGGTCGACATCCGCCCGGGCACCCAGTCCGGCCAGTCGATCCCGCTGCACGGGCGCGGCGTCACGCATCTGCGGGGCGGCGGCCGCGGCGACCTCATCGTGCACGTCGAGGTCACGACCCCGACCAAGCTCGACCCCGAGCAGGAGCGCCTGCTGCGCGAGCTGTCGAAGCTGCGGGGCGAGGAGCGGCCGACGGGGCAGTTCCAGCCGGGGCAGCAGGGCTTGTTCTCCCGCTTGAAGGACGCGTTCAACGGGCGCTGACCGTGATGGGTGGCCGCCGGCGCTGACCATGGTCGGCCGGCGCCGGCAGGGTTGGTGGCCGCTGACGTGGGCGGGCGCGGGAGCTGTTCCCGCGCCCGGCGGAGGCTTCCGGGTGCCGCGGGGCGGTGTCGCCAGGTGGCCTGATCTCGCCCTGGCCCCGTCCTGGCTCCGTCCTGATCTGGCCCTGATCCCGCCCGTGAGGGGAACCCCTCCACCGTTCCTGAAGCGTGCCCGTTCCCCTGGCCTGTGCCCAGGTGGAAGGCCGGATTCGGACTCCTGCGGAGGACGTGACAACATGCCGTCATGTCCTCCGCGCTGACCGATCTTTTCCCCACACCGATCGTGCAGGCCCCCATGGCGGGCGGGGTCTCCGTGCCACAGCTCGCCGCCGCCGTGTGCGAGGCCGGCGGGCTCGGCTTCCTCGCGGCCGGGTACAAGACGGCCGACGGCATGCACCAGGAGATCAAGCAACTGCGCGGTCTCACGGCCCGCCCCTTCGGCGTGAACCTCTTCATGCCGCAGCCCGACCACGCCGACCGGGCCGCCGTCGAGGTGTACGCCAACCAGCTCGCCGACGAGGCCGCCTGGTACAAGGCCGAGCTGGGCAACCCCGACAGCGGGCGCGACGACGGCTACGAAGCCAAGCTCGCCGTCCTCCTCGACAACCCCGTGCCGGTCGTCTCCTTCCACTTCGGCTGTCCCGCCCCCGACGTCCTCCGGGCCCTCTCCGCCAAGGGCACACTGACCCTCGTCACCGTGACCACGGCCGACGAGGCGCTGGCCGTGGAGAGCGCCGGGGCCGACGCCGTGATCGTGCAGGGCGTGGAGGCGGGCGGGCACCAGGGCACCCACCACGACGACCCCGGGCGGGACCGCGCGGGCATCGGTCTGCTCTCCCTCCTCGCTCAGGTCCGAGAGGCCGTGTCGCTGCCGATCGTCGCGGCCGGCGGCATCATGCGGGGCAGCCAGATCGCCGCGGTCCTCGCCGCCGGGGCGTGCGCGGCGCAGCTCGGCACGGCGTTCCTCGCCACGCCTGAGTCCGGCGCCAACGCGCTGCACAAGCAGGCGCTGAGCAACCCGCTGTTCGTCGGTACGGAACTGACGCGCGCGTTCTCGGGACGCCCGGCCCGCGGGCTGGTGAACCGCTTCCTGCGCGAACACGGCCCGTACGCCCCTGCCGCGTACCCGCACGTCCACCACCTCACCTCCGGACTGCGCAAGGCGGCGGCCAAGGCCGGAGATCCGCAGGGCATGGCGCTGTGGGCGGGGCAGGGACACCGGATGGCCCGTGAGCTGCCCGCGGGGCAGCTGGTGGAGGTGCTGGCGACGGAGCTGGCCGCCGCGCGGGCGGAGCTGTCCGCGGGCCCGGAGGGTTCGGCGGAGGGCGGCGCCTGATGACCGCACCGGTTTTCGTCGTGGACCAACTGGACGGTGTGGGGGCGGAGTTCGTCCTCGACGGTCCCGAGGGGCGGCACGCGGTGTCCGTGAAACGGCTGCGGCCCGGTGAGGACGTGGCCCTCACGGACGGGCGCGGGCGGTGGACGCAAGGCGTGGTGAAGACCGCCGACGGCAAGGACCGGCTGGTGGTCACGGACCTGGCGCCCGTGCGGGAGGAGGCCCAGGAGTCGCCCCGCATCACCGTCGTCCAGGCGTTGCCCAAGGGCGACCGGGGAGAGCTGGCCGTCGAGACCATGACCGAGACCGGGGTGGACGCGATCGTGCCCTGGGCGGCCTCGCGCTGCATCACCCAGTGGAAGGGCGAGCGAGGGCTGAAGGCGCTGGCCAAGTGGCGCTCCACGGCGCGTGAGGCCGGGAAGCAGTCCCGGCGGGTTCGCTTTCCCGAGGTCGCGGACGCGGCGACGACGAAGCAGGTTGCCGCGCTGCTCGCCGAGGCGGACTTCGCGGGTGTGCTGCACGAGTCCGGAGACGATCCGCTGGCGACCGCCGGCCTTCCCGCTGCCGGGGAGATCGTGCTGGTGGTGGGGCCCGAGGGTGGGGTGTCGCCGGAGGAGCTGGCACTGTTCGAGGAGGCGGGGGCGCGACCGTACCGTCTCGGTCGCAGTGTGCTCCGTACGTCGACGGCTGGTACGGCGGCTGCGGCGTTGCTGCTTACGCGGACGGGGCGGTGGGGCTGACCCGGGGCTTCCTCGCCCCCGCCGCCCCTACCCGTTCCCGTCCCTTCCCTGGGGGCTGCTGCCCCCAGACCCCCGCTTGT
>NZ_VMNX01000221.1 GCF_009377235.1 Streptomyces acidicola | reverse complement strand
CGCCAGCACCGCCCCCAGCAGCCCCCCGACCGCCAGCGCCACCACCAGCGGCACACCCCCACGCCGCCGCACGAGAAACACGACCAGCGCACTCAGGGCCCCGAAGCCGAGCGCCAGCAGCGTGAACGTCCCGTCCACTCCGACGGCCTGCTCCCCCTCGGTGTCCCGCAGATACACCGCCTGACCGTCGGAGACCAACGGCACCTGCGGCGCCAGCCACCACCACAGCACCCCGAGCAGCGCCCCCGCGAGCGCCACCCCCACCGTGACGATCGCGGCCTCCCGCACTTCGGTCTTCATCCCGGGACCGTCCTGTTCGTACGCAACGTCATGAGCGGCAGGAGCCGGCATCACGGGAACGGGTGGGGCCTGCCGAGCGCTGTGCGAGGACCTGTCGTACGACGGTTCGTGCGGCGGCGGAGGCGGAGTCAACGGTGCGGTCACCCTGACATCGTGCCAGGCGCACCTGTGGGGCGCCTCATCGGACGGCTGCCCGGCGGTACGCCCAGGTCGCGACCGCCAGCGAGGCCACCCCGACACCGGCGCACACGGCCAGGTCGCCTAGCACGAACGCCCAGTCCGGGTCGCCCCGGAAGGTCCGCGCGAACGCCTCCACCCCGTACGTCGACGGCAGCAGATCACGCGCGTACCGCACCACATCCGGCAGCCGGTCCGCAGGCAGGACCCCGAGCAGCAACGCCGCCGACATGCCCAACTGCCCCAGCAGCGTCGCCAGTTCGGGCCGCGGCGCCAGCAGCCCCAGCGCCGCACCCAGCCCGGCGAGCGCGGCCCCCGCGAGCGGGATCACCGCGACGAGCACCCACAGGTTCCCCACCGGCAGCCCGAAGAGCACACAGCCGAAGACCGCGGTCACGATCGTCCCCGGCACGGTGAACGACGCGTACGCCCCCGCCGCGCCCAGTACGACGGCGGCAGGCGGCACCGGCAGGGTCGCGTAGTGATCGAGCCCTCCGCCGGCCCTCAGCTGCCCGAAGTACTGGGCGAGCAGGTTCAGCGCGACGAAGGCGACCACGAGCACGGACGAACCGGCGACGACGGCCTGGGCCTCGGCCCCGCCGTCCACGACGCCCCGCATCAGGATCATGATGCCGATCGACTGGAAGGTCGCCACGAACAGCAGCGGGATCCGTGCGACGCGCGCCCGCGAGAGCTGCGCCCGGTACACGGCGCCGAGCGACGGCCACAGCCGCGCCCGCGGCCCGAGCGCGGCCGGGACCCGGGCGCGCTCCTCAGCAGCCAGGGCTCCGCCCGGCAGAACCTCCGCGGGTACGACACTCACGTCGAGCTGCTCCTCTTCGCTCCGGCTGCCGCCCAGTTCCGTACGGCCAGGGCTCTTCTGATGGATATCCGTGCAGGAAGGAGCGGCGTCCGGTGCGTGCGATCGGCGTGCGGCGTGGAGGGTCATGTGGCGGAGCCACCTGTCCCTTCGCGCCGTGCGACGAGAGGGCGTGCCGGGCGTCGCGACGCCGCGGAGATCCATCAGAAGGGCCCTACAGGCCGCGGTTGCGTTCACGCCTTCACCAGCCCTCGTGCGTTGCCGCCCAGCGCCAGATACACGTCCTCCAGGCTCGGCGTGGCGAGCGTGAAGTCGTCCAGGGCCACGAAGGCCGCGCCACCGGTGACGGTCGCGACCACCGCGCGGGCCTCCTCGGGCGCGAGCCGCAGCGTCCAGCGGCGCCCGGACTCCAAGGCCCGCGACCGCAGCGCGGCGACCTCCGGGACGTCGAGCGGCGCCCGCTCGCGCCACACCAGCTCGACCCGCACCTCACCCGCCACCTTCTCCTTCAGGCCGGCCGGGGTGTCGCAGGCGATGACCCGCCCCTGGTCGAGGACGGCGACCCGGTCGAGCACGGTCTCCGCCTCGATGACGTTGTGGGTGACGAGCAGAACGGTGGTGCCGTGTTCGGCCCGGCGCCGGTCGACGGCGGCCCACACGGCCCGCCGGGCGACGGGGTCCATGCCGGTGGTGGGCTCGTCCAGCACGAGCAGGGGCCGTTCACCGACGAGTACGGCGGCGAAACAGGCGAGCCGCCGCTGGCCGCCCGAAAGCTTCCTGATCGGCCGCGAGGCGAGCTCCGTGAGACCCAGCTCCTCCAGCACGGCGTCCCGCTCGTCCCTGGCCCGCCGGACGTCGAGCCCGCGCAGCCGGCCGGTGGTCTCCGCGGCGAGCGACACGGTGAGGTCGTCCAGCGCGGTCGACTCCTGCCCGAGGTACGCGAGGATTCGCGCGGCCCGCTCGGGGTGCCGCACGATGTCGTGCCCGAGGATGTCGACGGTGCCGTCGTCGGGCCGCATCAGCCCGGTGAGCTGCCGTACCAGTGTCGATTTCCCGGCCCCGTTCGGCCCGAGCAGCCCGAAGATCTCCCCGCGCCGCACATCGAGCCCGACCGCGTCATTGGCCCGCACGGCGGGCGTCCCCGGCGTGCCGCGCCGTCCGCGCACCGCCGGATACGTCTTCGTCAGCCCCCGCACCGCGCACACCACATCCCCGCCGTGCTGGCTCCCGGGTTCCGTGCGCGTGCTCACGAGGCACGAGCCTAAGGGGTCCCGTGCCCCGATCGTCGCCCGGGGCGTCCGCTACACACAGCCGAACGTCCTGAAGCCGACCGCAGGACCCGGCGCGCCCCGTTCACTCCCCGGCAGGAGCGTGCGCCGCCGCCGTCCGTACGTCGATCTCCCGCCAGAACCCGGCCCGGATGGCGTACCGGTCGTGCTCGTCGATCTGGTCGTCCTTGTGGGCGAGCAGCCCGAACCGCGCGGCGTAGCGGAGCAGCTCTCCGTCCACACGGTGCGGGATCCGGGGATACATCCCGGACAGTTTCTGCAAATGCGCCTGTTCCGTCAGCCGCGCCATCCAGCGCCGCGCGAACACCTGTCCCACCTCGTACGGATCGCCGCCGACCGTGGTGATGTCCTCCTCCCGGTCGGCCCACCGCTGCTCGGCCGTGGTGAGCTGCGCCAGCGTCGGCATGGACGCGGCCTCGGCCGGCTCGGCGACGGCCCCCGGCCGGTCCACCCATCCTCTGTCGGACGACCAGCGCAGCGTGGCGTTCGCGGGATGCTGCGCGGTTTGCGCACCCGCCGCCCGCATGATCGCCAGGTCCTTCGGTGTCGGCACCCCTTTGGAGGCAGCCGCGGGGGCCCGCTCCTGCGTCCCGTTGTGCGAACCGGCAGCCGCCGGTTCGTGCTCCGCCTCCTCGGCTGCCCGCTCGGACGCGCCGAGTGCCGACTCCGGCAGGGGGGCCGACAGGATCGCGGCGATCTCGGGCCGCGGCGCGGGCGGCGGCGCGCACACCCCGCCGAGGTCCTTCGGCCGGACGGCCTGGGTGATCCACGCCCGGTCCAGCACGCGCCGCTCGTCGGCCTCGGCGACCAGGTCCTCGGACTGGTTGTAGTCGCCGTCCGCGGCCTGAACGGCCCACAGGTGTACGGCGACCCCGTGCTCCTTGGCCGCCATCATGCCCGGCAGTAGATCGCCGTCCCCGGTCACGAGCACGATGTCGGAGCAGGCCCGGTTGCGCGCAAGTTCGGTGAGTTCAGCGTGCATGGCGGCGTCCACACCCTTCTGCGCCCACCGCCCGTCGCTGCGGGTCAGGGCACCGAGCCGTACGGTGACCCGTGGCATCACGCGCAGTCTGCGGTGCTCGGGCTGCGGTACGCGGTCGGGGGCGCCGTCGAACCAGTAGATGCGCAGCAGCGGCCGCTCCGTGTCGGACTCGGCGCGCTCGCGCAGCCCCTGGATGAGGGCGGCGTGGTCGACGGTGATCCGGGAGCGGGAGGGTTCGCCGGCGAGCAGGCTGGCGGCAGCCCCGAGCAGATACCCGGCGTCCACCAGGACGATGCAGCGGTCCACGCGATCCACCCTCTTTCCGGGAGGTTTGCTTCGGGCTTCCTTCGAGTCTGCCCGACCACGCGGAGGTTAACGTTCGGAACTCGATCATCGGCGTGGCGTATCGGCGCGGGCCCCTCGGACAGACCTTGTCACGCACGGTGATTATCCGAAATGCGCAACGTATCCGATTATGTGAATCTGGTCGCGGCCCTGGCCCCTAGATCCCCCACAGGAGGCAGAGCACCATGGCCAAGAACAAGAACCGCAAGCAGGATGCCCAGCAGAGCCGCCGACCGCAGGCCGAGGAGCAGGAGCAGCGGAACTCACCGGAGTCGCAGTCGCCGATGTCGCAGCCTCAGGGCAGCCCCGCCGACGTCGCCCGTAGGAAGCAGAAGAGCTTCGGCCACAACTGAGGCCCGGCCCATCGGCTGTTGAGGCCCGGACACACAGCGAGGGGCGCATCCTTTTCCGGATGCGCCCCTCGCACACGTCAGTACGCGGCACTCAGCCCGCGAGACAGGACGGCCCCAGCAGCACCTTCAGGTCGCCGAAGAGGGCCGGGTCCGGCTTCACCCGGTGGCGGTCGAGCCGCAGCACCGTCGTCTTCCTCGGCCCCTGGAGCTTGATCCGCACCTCGCTGTCGCCCTTGTGGTGGCTGAGGATCTCGCCGAGGCGGCTGACCATGGGCGGGGTGACCCTCGTGGCCGGGATGGTGAGGATCACGGGCGCGTTGGTGCCCGCGTTCGACAGGTCGGGGACCTGGAGTTCCATCGCGACCAGCCGGGGCACGTCCTCGCGCTTGTCGAGCCGGCCCTTGACGAACACCACCGCGTCCTCGACGAGTTGCGTCGACACCAGCTGATACGTCGCGGGGAAGAACATGCACTCGATGGAACCCGCCAGATCCTCCACCGTGGCGATCGCCCACGCGTTGCCCTGCTTGGTCATCTTGCGCTGCAGCCCCGAGATGATCCCGCCGATGGTCACCACCGCACCGTCCGCGTGCTCACCCCCGGTCAGCTGCGCGATCCCCGCGTCCGCCTTGTCGGACAGCACATGCTCCAGCCCGAACAGCGGGTGGTCCGACACATACAGCCCGAGCATCTCCCGCTCCTGGGCGAGCAGATAGGCCTTGTCCCACTCGTCGTCGGTGAACTGCACGTCGAGCCCGAAGCCGGGCTCGCTGGACTCCTCCTCGCCCATCCCGCCGAACAGGTCGAACTGACCTTCGGCCTCCTTGCGCTTGACCGCCACCACGTTGTCGATCATCGGGTCGAAGTGCGCGGTGAGGCCCTTGCGGGTGTGCCCCAGGGAGTCGAAGGCGCCCGCCTTGATCAGCGACTCCGTGGTGCGCTTGTTGCACGCGACGGCCTCGACCTTGTCGAGGTAGTCGGGGAAGGAAGCGTACTTGCCCTTGGCCTTGCGGCTCCTGATGATCGACTCCACCACGTTCGTACCGACGTTGCGGACGGCTTCGAGGCCGAAGAGGATCACGTCGTCGCCCTGCGCGGCGAAGTTGTGCACCGACTCGTTGACGTTCGGCGGCAGCACCTTGATGCCCATGCGCCGGCACTCGTTCAGATAGACCGCCGACTTGTCCTTGTCGTCCTTGACCGAGGTGAGCAGACCGGCCATGTACTCGGCGGGGTAGTTCGCCTTGAGGTAGGCGGTCCAGTACGAGACCAGGCCGTACGCGGCCGAGTGCGCCTTGTTGAACGCGTAGCCGGCGAACGGGACCAGCACGTCCCACAGGGCCTGGATCGCCTCGTCGCTGTAGCCGTTCTTCTGGGCGCCGGCCTGAAAGATGGTGAAGTTCTTGGCCAGTTCCTCGGGCTTCTTCTTGCCCATCACCCGGCGGAGGATGTCGGCCTCGCCGAGCGAGTACCCGGCGATGATCTGGGCGGCCTTCTGCACCTGCTCCTGGTAGACGATCAGGCCGTAGGTGACGTCCAGGACCTCCGTGAGGGGCTCCTCCAGCTCCTTGTGGATCGGGGTGATCTCCTGGAGCTTGTTCTTGCGCAGGGCATAGTTGGTGTGCGAGTCCATGCCCATCGGGCCCGGACGGTACAGCGCCGACACGGCGGAGATGTCTTCGAAGTTGTCGGGCTTCATCAGGCGCAGCAGGGAGCGCATCGGGCCGCCGTCGAACTGGAAGACGCCCAGGGTGTCACCGCGCTGGAGCAGTTCGAAGGTCTTCGGGTCGTCGAGCGGCAGGGCCAGCAGGTCGAGGTCGATGCCCTTATTGGACTTCACCATCTTGACGGCGTCGTCCATGATCGTCAGGTTGCGCAGGCCGAGGAAGTCCATCTTCAGCAGGCCGAGCGACTCGCACTGCGGGTAGTCCCACTGCGTGATCGTCACGCCGTCGGTGTGCCGCACCCAGATCGGGGCGTGGTCGACGATGGGCTCGCTGGACATGATCACGCCGGCGGCATGCACGCCCATCTGCCGGACCAGGCCCTCGACGCCCTTGGCGGTGTCGATGACCTTCTTCACGTCCGGTTCGTTCTCGTACATCCCACGGATCTCGCCCGCCTCGTTGTAGCGGGGGTGCGAGGGGTTGGTGATGCCGTCGAGGTCGATGCCCTTGCCGAGGACGTCGGCGGGCATGGCCTTGGTGAGGCGGTCACCCATCGCGTACGGGTAGCCCAGCACGCGCGCGGAGTCCTTGATCGCGTTCTTGGCCTTGATCTTGCCGTAGGTGCCGATCATGGCGACCTTGTCGGCGCCGTACTTCTCCGTCACGTACCTGATCACCTCGACGCGCCGACGCTCGTCGAAGTCGATGTCGACATCGGGCATCGAGATGCGCTCGGGGTTGAGGAACCGCTCGAAGATCAGGCCGTGCGGAATGGGGTCGAGGTCGGTGATGCCCATGGCGTACGCGACGATCGAACCGGCCGCGGAGCCTCGGCCGGGGCCGACCGCGATGCCCTGGCTCTTGGCCCACATGATGAAGTCTGCGACAACGAGGAAGTAGCCGGGGAACCCCATCGAGATGATGGTGTCCATCTCGTACTCGACCTGCTTCATACGGTCGTCCGGGATGCCACCCGGGAAGCGGCGGTGCATGCCGCGCATGGTCTCCTCGCGGAACCAGGAGACCTCGGTGTAGCCCTCGGGGATGTCGAACTTCGGCATGAGGTTCTTGGCCTCGAACATGCCGGCGGTGTCGACCATCTCGGCGACGAGGAGGGTGTTGGCGCAGCCCTCCTGCCAGGCGTCCGAGGAGTCGATGGCGTACATCTCGTCCGTGGACTTCAGGTAGTAGCCGGTGCCGTCGAACTTGAAGCGGTCCGGGTCGGAGAGGTTCTTGCCGGTCTGGATGCACAGCAGGGCGTCGTGGGCGGTCGCCTCGTGCGCGTAGGTGTAGTGCGAGTCGTTGGTGACCAGCGGCGGAATGCCGAGCTTCTTGCCGATGTCGAGGAGGCCGTCACGGACCCGGTGCTCGATCTCGATGCCATGGTCCATCAGCTCCAAGAAGTAGCGGTCCTTGCCGAAGATGTCCTGGTAGTCGGCGGCCGCCTTCAGGGCCTCGTCGTACTGCCCGAGGCGCAGCCGGGTCTGGAGCTCGCCGGAGGGGCAGCCGGTGGAGGCGACGATCCCCTCGGACCACTGGGAGATCGTCTCCTTGTCCATCCGGGGCCACTTCTGGAGCCAGCCCTCGGCATACGCGTCCGAGGAGAGCCGGAAGAGGTTGTGCAGTCCCGTGCTGTTCACGGCCCACATCGTCTTGTGGGTGTAACCACCGGAACCGGAGACGTCGTCCCGCTTCTGGTGCGGCTGACCCCACTGGATCTTGCGCTTGTTTCGCCGGGACTCGGGCGCGACATACGCCTCGATCCCGATGATCGGGGTGACCCCGGCCTTCTTCGCCGAGTGGAAGAAGTCGTACGCCCCGTGCAGGTTGCCGTGGTCGGACATCGCGATGTGGGTCATGCCCATCTCGTTGCACGCGTTGAACATGTCCTTCAGCCGCGCGGCACCGTCCAGCAGCGAGTACTGGGTGTGGACGTGCAGGTGCGTGAACGGCGGCTTTGACACGGCTTCGGCCTCCAGGGCGAACTACGGTCGACGGGGGCCCGACAGGCTGCGGACAGTCTGGGGGACAGCGTCGAAGTCTATGCCTCGGCACTGACACTCGGAGGACTCTCCCTCGTACCTTCATCCGAGGAGTCGCGGGCACTCCCGCGTACGGTCGGACGTTGAAGGGGAACGGAGATCCGCTTCCCTCAGACAGCACATCTGTCCCACATGTCACGCTCCATCACCTGCACCAGGAGGCACCCAGCGATGTCGGTTCCGCAGCTCAGCGCCGAGCAACGCGGCGAGCAGATCCTCGCCGTCTTCGACACCGCCTTCGGCGATCTCCTGGCCGCCGACCCGGCCGCCTTCCGTGTGAAGTTCCGGAAGATGGCCGCGTCCGCCTTCGCCTTCTACCGGGGCACGGCGTGCCTCTTTTATCGCGATATGGACCAGGACACCGCCGGGTCGGGTGGCGGGAAGGACTCCGGGCGCGTCGGCGGGAAGATGCACAGCGGCCCGTTCCTGGACGACCGCACCTCGCGCGTGTGGATCCACGGCGACCTGCACGCGGAGAACTTCGGCACGTACATGGACGCCACGGGCCGCCTCATCTTCAATGTGAACGACTTCGACGAGGCGTACGTCGGCCCCTTCACCTGGGACCTGAAGCGCTTCGCGGCCTCCGTGGCGCTGATCGGGTACGCGAAGGCGCTGAGCGACGAGCAGATCACCGAGCTGGTGCGGGTGTACGCGGGCGCGTACCGCGAGCGGATCCACGCCGTCGCGACCGGCGCCAAGAGCGACGAGGTGCCGCCCTTCACGCTGGACACCGCCCAGGGCCCGCTGATGGACGCGCTGCGTGACGCGCGCTCACTGACCCGCTTCGGGCTGCTGGACTCGATGACGGAGATCCGTGACTTCGAGCGCCGCTTCGCGCCCGACGGCGGCTCCATCGAGCTGGACGCGGCCACCCGCTACAAGGTCCTGGCGGCCTTCGACGGCTATCTGGAGACGCTCCCGGAGTCGTCGCTGGCCCGCCCCGACTCGTACCGCGTGAAGGACGTCGTCGGCCGCCGCGGCATCGGCATCGGCTCCGCGGGCCTGCCGTCGTACAACATCCTCCTGGAGGGCGCCACCGACGCCCTGGAGAACGATGTGGTGATCTACATCAAGCAGGCCCAGACCCCGGCCGTCTCCCGCCATGTCACGGACCCGGCGATCCGCGACTACTTCCAGCACGAGGGCCACCGCACGGTGATCTCACAGCGCGCCCTCCAGGCTCACGCCGACCCGTGGCTGGGCTGGACCGAGCTGGACGGCGCGGGCCAGCTGGTCGCCGAGGTGTCGCCGTACGCGGTGGACCTGGACTGGGGCGACATCGACGACCCGGAGGAGATCGCGGCGGTCGTCGGCGACCTGGGACGGGCCACGGCCACGATGCACGCGGCGGCGGACGACCTCTCCGGTCAGTCCCTGGTGCCGTTCTCCACGGAGCGGGCCATCGACGCGGCCATCGCGGCCGACGAGGACGGCTTCGCACCGCTCCTGGTGGACTTCGCGCACGAGTACGGGGCACGCGCGCGTGCGGACCACCAGATCTTCGTCGACCTGTTCCGCAACGGCCGGATCCCCGGCCTGTAGGGACCTCACGCTCACAGGGATCCTTTAGGGGTCTCTTACGTGAGTCCATGGGAGACTCTGTAACGGTATGAACATATCCGGGACCCACCTCAGAGCCGTGCGCGCGGCGCTGTTCACGGCACTCGTCGTGACACTCAGCACCGCGTCGCACGTGTTGCTGTCCCGGGTCCCGCTGCCCCTGACCACGGTGGCCGTCCTCGCCGGTGCGGTCTTCGTCCTCGCGTACGCGCTGGCGGGCCGCGAGCGCGGCTTCGGGAGGATCGCGGCGCTGCTGATCCCCCTGGAGCTGGCTGCCGACACGCTGTTCACGGCCGGCCAGCACGCCTGTTACGGCCGGGTCGGCGGCCCGGTCACCGGCCCGCTGCGCCAGGTCGGCCTCGACATGCTGTGCGGCGGCGAGGTCGGCGCCCCGCTGGCCCGGGTCACCGGCGACTCCTCCCGCGCCGCGGCCCTGCTCGACAATGCGGACCCGGCCGCCGCCTGGCTGCTGCTCGCCGCGCACATCGGCGTCGGACTCCTCGCCACCGCGTGGCTGCGACGGGGCGAGCGGGCGCTGACCCAGCTGCTCGGGGCCGCGGTCGCGGCGGGCTTCCGGCCGCTGCTGATGGCCGTCGCGGCGGTCACGGTACGGCTCGTACCGGCCGACCGCCGGATGCCGCGCCCGGTGCTCCGTACGACCACCGCGCGCACCCTCCTGTACGCGCACTCCCTGGGACGGCGTGGACCGCCGTGCTCGGTTGCTCTCAGCACCTGAGCACGACCAGTCCCCACACGTATCCCGCGTACGACGTGTGCGCGTCCCATATGGAGATCACCACTATGAGCAAGCGGAACAGCCAGGAGGCGAAGAGGGCGGCCCGTGAGCGCCTGCGCCAGGAGCGCGAGCGCCAGGCCAAGCGCTCCAAGATCAGGCGGCAGCTCGTCGTCGCCGGTTCGATGGTCGCGGTCCTCGCGATAGCGGGCGGCGTCGGGTATGCCGTCGTGCAGAACAACAAGCCCACGAAGTGGGAGGAGGCCGCCGACGCGAAGGTGGTCGCGCCCGCCAACACCTCGGGCACGAACGGCACCACCGTCGTGATCGGCGAATCCAAGTCCACCAACACGGTCCACCTCTACGAGGACCCGCGCTGCCCGGCCTGCGCCCAGTTCGAGCAGACCGTCGGCGAGACCGTCAACAAGGGCATGAAGGACGGCGACTACAAGCTCTCCTTCACCCTCGGTACGTTCCTCGACGGCAACCTCGGCGGCGACGGCTCCAAGAACGCGCTGAGCGCGCTCGGCGCCGCGCTGAACGTCAGCCCCGACGCGTTCCTGGAGTACAAGGCCGCGCTCTACTCGGCCAAGTACCACCCGCAGGAGTCGACCGACGAGTTCGCCAAGGACAGCTATCTGATCAAGGTGGCCGACACGGTCGACGCGCTGAAGAACAACAAGACGTTCCAGACCGCCGTCGAGAAGGGCACCTATGACGCCTGGGCGATGAAGATGAGCAAGACCTTCGACAGCGCCAAGGACGTGAACTCGACACCCACCATCAAGATCAACGACAAGAAGATCGACAACCCGTCCACGGTCGCGGAGTGGGAGACGGCGCTCAAGGACGCGGGCGTCACGAAGTGACCCGCGTCTGAGGCGCGTCAGGTCGCGTGTCAGGTGACGCACGACCGAAGTGCGGGCGAACTCTTCACGATTCGCCCGCACTTCGCGCCTTCTGCCTTACCTCTTCACTTACCGGTCAGTAATCTGCTCGGCCGTGACCAGTCGCATCAGATCCCACTCCGGCCTCAACTCTCCCGGCCCGCACCGCCGTACGGTCGTCAAGGCCGCCGCGGCGGGCGCCGCCCTCGCGGCCCCGCTGGCCGCCGCGTTCCCCGCCCGTGCCGCCGAGGCGCCCGCGTTCCTGCACGGCGTCGCCTCCGGCGATCCGCTGCCCGACGGTGTCCTGTTGTGGACCCGGGTGACGCCCGTACCGGAGGCGGTACCCGGCTCCGGGCTCGGCCCGGATGTCGAGGTGAGCTGGACCGTCGCCCTGGACAAGGCGTTCACGACCATCGTCGCCAAGGGCTCCACGACCGCCTCCGCCGCCACCGACCACACGGTGAAGGCCGACATCCGTGGTCTCACCCCCGCCACCGACTACTGGTTCCGCTTCTCCGCCGGCGGCACCGACTCCCCCGCCGCCCGCACCCGCACCGCCCCAGCCGCCGACGCCGCCGTGACCTCATTGCGCTTCGGCGTGGTCTCCTGCGCCAACTGGGAGGGCGGCCACTTCGCCGCGTACCGCCACCTGGCCACGCGCGGCGACCTGGACGCATGGCTGCACCTGGGCGACTACATCTACGAGTACGGCACCGGCGAGTACGGCACGCGCGACACCGTCGTACGCCCGCACGCGCCCGCGCACGAGATCCTCACGCTGGCCGACTACCGCACCCGGCATGGCCGTTACAAGAGCGACTCTGACCTGCAGACCCTGCACGCCGCGGCCCCCGTCATAGCCATCTGGGACGACCACGAGATCGCCAACGACGCCTGGTCGGGCGGCGCCGAGAACCATACCGAGGGCGCGGAGGGCACCTGGGCGGCCCGCCGGTCCGCGGCCAAGCAGGCGTACTTCGAGTGGATGCCGGTGCGCCCGGCGATCGCCGGCACCACCTACCGCCGGCTGCGCTTCGGCAAGCTGGCGGACCTCTCGCTGCTCGACCTGCGCTCGTTCCGTTCACAGCAGGTGTCGGTCGGCGACGGCCAGGTGGACGACCCGGACCGTACGATCACGGGCCGGGCCCAACTCGACTGGCTCAAGGCCGGGTTGAAGTCCTCGGACACGACCTGGCGGCTGGTCGGCAACTCGGTGATGATCGCCCCGTTCGCCATCGGGTCGCTCGCCGCCGACCTTCTGAAGCCGCTCGCCGAGCTCCTCGGACTGCCTCGCGAGGGACTCGCCCTCAACCCCGACCAGTGGGACGGCTACACCGACGACCGCCGTGAACTCCTCGCCCATCTGCGCGACAACGCGATCCGCAACACGGTCTTCCTCACCGGCGACATCCACATGGCGTGGGCCAACGACGTGCCGCTGAACGCCGGTACGTACCCGCTGTCCGCCTCGGCCGCCACGGAGTTCGTGGTCACCTCGGTCACCTCCGACAACATCGACGACATCCTCAAGGTCCCCGAGGGCACCGGCACCGCGCTGGCCTCCCCGCTGATCCGCGCCGCCAACCGGCACGTCCACTGGGTCGACACCGACCGGCACGGCTACGGCATCCTGGACATCACGGCCGAGCGGGCACAGATGGACTACTACGTGCTCTCCGACCGTACGAAGGCCGCCGCGACCTCGTCCTGGGCCCGCTCGTACCGCACACGCAGCGGCACGCAGAAGGTGGAGCGCACCTACGACCCCGTATGACCCCGTGTGACCGTCACAGGGTGTCGAGGAAGCCGAGTGCCACCTTCCAGGTGGCCTCGGCGGCCTCGGCGTCGTAGTCGGGCAGGCCGGGGTCGGTGTAGAGGTGTCCCGCTCCGCGGTAGCGGTAGACCTCGACGTCCGCGCCGATCGCACGCATCCGCAGGTACCAGGCGCTCAGCCAGTCGTCCGGCTCGAAGGGGTCGGGCTCGGCGACGTGCAGTTGGACGGGCAGTTCGTCCACCGAGGCGTTCTCGGCGATGTCCGAGGTGCCGTGCAGGAGCAGCAGCCCGCGGGCCTTCTCGTCGCCGAGCGCCAGCGTCTGCGCGGTGGCGGCGCCGAAGGAGAAGCCCGCGTAGACGAGCCCCCGCCCCGAGTACGGCGCGGCGGCCAGGACGGCACGCTTGAGCAACTCGTCCTTCCCGGTCTCGTCCTTGAAGGCCATGCCCTCCTCGACCGTGTCGAACGTCCGTCCCTCGAAGAGGTCCGGCGTCCACACCTCGTGTCCGGCGGCACGCAGCCGGTCCGCGGCATCGCGCACCGCGGGTCTGAGGCCATGGGTCGAGTGGAAGAGCATGATGTCCATGCGTTGATGGTGCCAGCCGGGTACGACACTGCGGGGCCACGGTGGTGCGGGGCTGTCGTGGTGCGGGGCCGCGGCGGTACCCGCGATGGAGCGACGCCACGTTTTCATCGCCGGGTGGGGCCGGATACGTTCTCAGGCATGGAGAACGTACTGCGTCCGCTGATCGTCGGCGGCGGCTCTGTCGTGCTCGCCCTGCTCGTCGGGTGGGCCGTGGACCGACTGCTGCGCAAGGCCGACGAGCGGCACAGCGAGACGCCCCTGTGGGACCTGCTCCGGCGCGGCCGCGTCCCCTTCCAGCTCGTGATGTGCACGGCCGCGCTGAGAAGCTCGTACGGCCAGGGGCACATCCTCGCGAACCACCAGGTGGCCATCGGCCGGATCCTGACGCTGGTCCTCATCGGGTCGACGGCCTGGCTGGTGATCCGTATCGCGGCCGCGATCGTCGAGACCTCGTACACCCGGTACGCGAGCACCCACCGCGATGCCGCCCGGATACGCCGGGTGCGGACGCAGGTGACGCTGATCATGCGGGTCGTCGCCGCGGTGGTCGGTGTGGTGGCGGCCGCGTCGATGCTGCTGACGTTCCCGGCGATGCGCGCGGCCGGTGCCTCGCTGCTGGCCTCGGCCGGGATCCTGGGCATCGTCGCCGGTATCGCCGCGCAGTCCACGCTCAGCAACCTCTTCGCGGGGTTGCAGATCGCCTTCGGCGACATGGTGCGGCTGGGCGACGTAGTCGTGGTGGAGGGCGAGTGGGGCACGGTCGAGGAGATCACGCTGACGTTCCTGACGGTGCGCACCTGGGACGAGCGCCGCATCACGATGCCCGTCTCGTACTTCACGTCGAAGCCGTTCGAGAACTGGTCCCGGGGCGGTGTCCAGATGACCGGGACGGTCTTCTTCCACGTCGACCACTGCGCCCCGCTGCCCGCCATGCGCGAGAAGCTCCGGGACATCCTGCGCGAGTGCCCGGCCTGGGACGGCCGCCACTACGACCTGACCGTCACGGACTCGACCCCCAGCACCATGGAGCTGCGCGCGCTGGTGACCGCGAAGGACCCGGACGACCTGTGGAAGGTACGGGTCACGGTCCGCGAACAGCTCATCGACTGGCTCGCCCGGGAGCACACCTACGCCCTCCCCCGCGTCAACACCGCCGACGCGATCCTGCCCCCGGGCCGGCTCGACGGCCGGGCGGACGGCGTGCCGCACCGTGCGACACGTGGCCGCGTCCACGAAGCACCGAGAACGGGACCGGGACGGGGCTAGGGACGGAGCCGGGGCTAGGGACCGGGCCGGGTCCCCGGCTCAGTGCCCGCGCTCCGCTCCACCGTTGACCTGGATGACCTGCGCGGTGATGTGCCCGGCGGCGTGCGAGGCGAGCCAGTGCAGCGTGCTCGCGACGTCGCCCGGCGTACCCGCCCGCCCGGTCGAGGTCTCCGCGACGAGCCGTGCCCTGCGCTCCTCGTCCATTCCTCCGCCGAAGAACTCGGTGTCCTCGATGTAGCCGGGCGCCACCAGGTTCACGGTGACGCCGCGCGGCCCCAACTGCCGTGCCAGATCGAAGGCGTACGGGTGCAGGGCGGCCTTGGACGCGGCGTACGCCCCGCTGCCCGAGCCGCGGTAGGCGGCGATGGAGCTGAGGAACAGCACACGGCCGCCGGGGTACGCCAGCCGGTCCTTCAGTGCCTCCGTGAGCAGCACCGCGGTCAGGGTGTTGAGCCCGAAGTTGATGGCCCAGTCGTGCAGGACGACGTCGAGCGGCTCGTCGCTGTCCACCGTGGGTTCCAGGCGCCCGGAGCCTCCGGCGCTGTGGATCAGTACGTCCACGGTGCCGAACTCCGCGGCCACGAACCGCTCCACCCCGCGTACGCCCCGGGGCTTGCTGAGGTCGGCCGCGTACGTCAGCGCCCCCGGCACCCCCGCCTTCTCCAGTACCTCGCCCCGCCGCCCGACCAACAGCACTCGGTCCCCGTCCGCGGCGAAGGCCTGCGCGGCCGCGAGGCCGATCCCCGTACCACCACCACTGATCACCACGTTGCGAGCCATGGGGCGATCGTACAAAGCGGGTTCCCGACTTTCGTTCCGCCGCAACGGCGCGCAACCGGGACGGCGGAGCGTGGCGGCGCCGAACCACCCCTCAAGCGGGGGTGTGGGGGCGCAGCCCAAGGGCGCAGCCCCCAAAAG
>NZ_VMNX01000220.1 GCF_009377235.1 Streptomyces acidicola | reverse complement strand
GTCCGTATCCACTGGACGGTAATTTCCACGGCTCCTACCCTCGCCAGCTCATCGAGCACCCCACTCTATGTCTGCCCTTCTCGCCCAGCCGCGAGCGCCTCCCGATGACGCCGACACAGTCGGCGGTCCGAACGACACACCCGAGGATGATCAACTTGAACTGTCCACATAAACTCGGACATGGTGTTCGGCCTGTTCAAGATCCTCGACCGGCGACTACGGACCCCTGGGCGACCTCGCCCGCACCAACAAGGTGAACCTGAAGAAGGTGACCACGCAGTGGGAGGACGTGCTGAAGGTGGCCGGCTCGCTGGTCACCAACCAGGTGCGGGCCTATGACCTGCTACGGATGTTCGGCAACCATGGACGGCCCACGCCGCTGGGGCAGGCGTTCGCCGAGTACGGGCGCATCGCCAAAACCCTGCACCTGCTCCAGGTCGTCGACCCGGTCGATGACACCTACCGGCGGCAGATGGGCAAGCAGCTGTCCGTCCAGGAGTTCCGCCACACCCTCGCCCGGGACATCTGCCACGGCAAGCGGGGCACCATCCACCAGGCATACCGGGACGGAATGGAAGATCAGCTAGGGTCTCTGGGACTGGTATTGAACGCCGTCGTGCTCTGGACAACGAAGTACATCGGCGCCGCGGTCGCCCAGCTGCGGGCCGAGGGCCACGAGATCCGGGACGAGGACATCGCGCGGCTCTCCCCGCTCAAGCACAAGAACCTCAACGTGCTGGGCCGCTACAGCTTCACCGCCTCCGTCCCCGACGATGGGAGCCTGCGCCCGCTGCGCGACCCGGACGCCCTCGGGCTGGACGACGACGAGGACGAGGGCTGATCCACACCCGAAGCGTTGGGCCGTTCGTTGTACCCATGCAGGCCGGGCGCGTCGTCCGGCACCCCCGCGGTGAGAGGACCACGAGCATGACCACGATCGGTTGGTTCGTCGTTCGTTAACGGCACCCCTGGCGAGGGTCACGGAGCAGAACGAACTGAATGCCGTTGGGGAATAGGCTCAACGCAGTTCAGACGCCTGTTGTCTGAGGGCGGCGACAGCCGCGTCGGCTTCCGCTGAGCGCTGTTCGTTTGTCACGGCGAGGGTTGCGCGTCCCTGCCAGTGGCGGTCCTCGACCCGGATGATTCTCACGCCGGCTGGAGCGGAGGGGACCGCCATGCCCGGCAGCAGACAGACCCCGAGGCCCGCAGCCACCATTCCCAGGCGCGTGGACCATTCGCGCGCCTGATGGGTGACCGTTGGCCGAACGAGGGTGGGCCAGGCGCCGTAGTACGGGGTGTCGCCGGTAGCGTTTTCGACGATCCAACTGTCGTGGCGCAGTTCGTCGGCCCTCACCGTGTGCCGGGTGGCCAATGGGTGATGCCGGGGTAGGGCGACGCGTAGATCGTCTTCCAGGAGCGTTTCCTGGCGCAGCCCGTCGAGGTCACGCTCCTGTGGCCCGGCGCACACGCCCACGACGGCAATGTCCAGACGGTGGGAACGTAGCTGCCGCAAAAGGCTGGGGGTTGAATCCTCCACGAAACCGACAGTCACATGGGGGTGTTCGTCCGCCAGCTGCGCGAGGGCACGGGGAGCCAGCGCTACAGCCGCAGCCGGGGTGGCGCCGACTGTGACACAGCCCGTGATGTGTTGACTCAGTGCGCTGACCTCACGGACGGCGGCGTCGATGCCTGACAGCACGTCGGCCGCGTGCCGTGCGAACGCCACACCGGCCTGCGTGGGTGCCACCCCGCGCGCCCTCCTCTCGAAAAGGGCCGCACCCACGGCGGACTCGACAACTTTCACCTGCCGGGACACAGCCGATTGCGTGTAGCCGAGGGAAGCTGCTGCCTCGCTGAAGGACCCCGTCGCAGCGACTTCGCGCACTACCCGCAGCCCAACGAGAGTCACATCCGCCATAGCCCTCACCCTACAGCCGAGGTATTCCCAAAAGGCATACCTGGAGTGTTCAATCATCATTTGTGCGCGCATCTGCGGTCATGCACGCTGGGTGGCACACACTCGCCACCAACCACATGAAGTCGGAGACACGTGATGGACGACGTACAGAAGAGGGCAATCGTCGAACACTTTCTGGGCCTCTATGCCAAGGGCCGGTGGGGAGCGGCCGACAACACGGAAGCGCTGGAGGAGCTCCTGAACTGTCTCACTGATGACGTTGAATGGTGGATGAGCGGGGCTCCGGGAGACGGTTACGTCACCAAGGAGCAGTTCCGCGCCATGCTCAAGCCGCTCGACTCGGTCACGGGCGGCCCGCTGGTCATAACGCCGACCGCGTGGACCATCCAAGGTGCTCGGGTCGCCGTGGAGGCGTACTCGACAATGAAACTGAAGAACAGGCGCGATTACCGCAACCACTATCACTTCCTCTTCGAGATCAGTGGAGGAAAGATCAGCACATATCATGAGCACCACGACACGGCGCATGTGAACAGCACCATGTGGGCGGGCTGACGCTTCATCACCCGGTGCGTCCGTCTGATCCGGCCGCCCCTACGGTGTGCCGTCGAGTCCGGAATCGGCGCCGTTGAGGTTGCCGACCTTGCGGCGGTAGCGGCCCTGGGCGGCCTGCTCGGACTCGACGCCGAGCGCGGCAGCGATCTTCTTGAACGTCAGCAGCGGCTTGCCCGTGCGGGTACTGGCCGTACGGGCGGCCAGCAGCAGGGCGCCCTCCAGGCCCTCCAGGTCATCGCGGGCGACCTGGAGCAGCGCGAGCGCGGCAGCGACGTCGTCCGCACGGTCCTCGGGTACTTCCGTGATGCCTGCGGTCTCCCGTCAACGCGGGTCACAGGCGAACACTCACTGTGCCTGATGGGCATGGACCGCGTGCAGCAGCGCGACGACCGACCCCATGCGGCGTACGGTCCTGGATCTCCTGCGCGGCGTCGGCGTAGCCGGGTGTGAGTAGTTGGCGTACAGGAAATCCCGGTCAGATTGATCTTGGTCGGCTAGCACATGCACCGAGGACGCCGCTGGGCTTCGCGGAAAGGCCGCCGGGCGGGCGCCGGTGCTGGCTACGGTCCGGTCGTGCTTGAGAGAGCTTTGACCTGGGGTTTGGCGGAGGCGGAGTCTTCGGCAGTCGTGTTGATCACTGACTGTCTGGAGGTCCGGGGTGCCGGTCGAGTTTCTGACGGACGCGCAGGCCGCGGCGTACGACGGGGCGCCGTCCCGTGCGGAGTTGGAGCGGTTCTTCCTGGACGATGCGGACCGGGCGCTGATCGAGCCGAAACGGCGGACCCACAACCGGTCGTCGAACGGAATTGTTCTCTCGGGTTGACCGGTCCCGGGCAAGCGAGGCTGGTGCGCGGGCGACATCGCCAGGGTCGCCCGCGCACCGCGCGCTCAGTCCTTTTCCTGGAACAGCTCCCTGGCTCGGGCCGTGACCAGCGGGCCGGCCTTCACCACGCTGCCCGCGTCGAAGGGCGGCTGCGGGTCGTACTCCACCATCAGCTGCATGGCCTGCGCTGTCACCTGGTCGGTGAGCAACTCTGCCAAGCGCAGAGCCATGTCGATCCCGGAGGAGACGCCAGCGGCAATGATGGTCCGCTGCTCCAGGTGCTCGACCACTCGGGTGGAGGTCGGAACGGCACCGAGCTCGGTCAGCTTGTCCATGAAGGCCCAGTGCGTGGTCGCTTCGAGGCCGGGCAGCAGTCCTGCGGCCGCCAGGAGCAGAGATCCGGTGCAGACCGAGGTGGTGAAGCGGCTGGTGGCGTGGACCGACCGCAGCCAGTCGAGCAGGACCTTGTCCTCCAGTAAGTCGAGAACGCCGATCCCACCGGGCACGATGACCACATCCGGCGCGACGACCTCGTCGAAGGTCTTGTCGATGGTCAGGCCGAGGTATCCGTTTTCGGTCCGGACCTCTCCGCGCTGATGGCCCACGAAGGTCACGGTGGTGTCAGGCAGTCGCTGCAACGTTTCGTAGGGCCCGACTGCGTCCAGGGCGGTGAGGCGAGGGAACAAAACGACGGCGATGTTCATTTGGGGATTCTTTCGTGTTCGGCCGGATCGATATCGGCGGCTGTCAGGTGACGTACTCGAAGTCCCGGAACTGGCACAGGGGCAACGCTTGTCCCGCGGTCGCAGGGGCTGCGAGCACCCGAGAGGACAAAGTTGTACGACGCACTTCGTAGTACGACGGGGACCGTACCACAAATAGGCTAGGTAGAGTTGAGCTCATGCGAACGCTGCCCCATCCCGCGACGGAAGCGGTCCGGCTTGACACGGTCCTCACCGCGCTCGCCGACCCCTTGCGCCGACGCATCGCGCGTCAGCTTTCCGAAGGGGACGCAGCGCAAGCTTGTGGTGCGTTCGACCTGCCGGTCACCAAATCGACGTCGACCCATCACTTCCGGGTGCTCCGCGAGGCGGGCGTCATCACGCAGCACTACCGCGGCAACAAGATCCTCAATCGGTTGCGCGCTGACGACCTGGAGGACCGCTTTCCCGGCCTACTGAGGGCCATCTTGCTGGCCGACGGCACGAACCGGCACGATCCTCCCCAGCTTTAAAAGTGAAGCCGAGTGGTGCAGGGCATCACCTCGGTACCGTGAGCGGCGCGAGGTCGGCAGTGCCAGTCGTGGCCAGCTGCCGCCCCGGCCCGGCCCGGAGGGGCGCTATGCGCCGTTGGGCGCTGCGGTAACCAACCCGGTGATCAGAAGGTCCAGCGCGCGCTCGAAGTCCTCCGCCGGGTCGCTGTCGCCGAGCGCCGTCAGCCGGGCGAAGTGCGGCAGCCAGGCCGGATCCACCACGGGACGGAAGGCTTCCAGCCCGTCGGCGGCGGGTCTTGGCGGGGTGGTGTATTCGGAGGTGGCCAGAGCCAGGGTGCCGAACACCAGACCGTGGACCGCGATGAGTGCCTGCCGAGCCGCCTTGCCGCCGAAGCCGGCCTCGAACAGCGCTTCGAGTACTTCCTCCGTCGGGCGCTGGGCCGCCTCCGAGGTGGGGTTGGCCTGATCGCCGACCACGGCCTTGGACACTGACAGGTGGCGGCTGAACTCGCCATACAGGTTGCGGACGGTGATCCGCAGCCGCTCTGCCCACGGCAGGCCGGGGTCGGCGCGTTCGACGGAGGCGAACACCGCCTCCGCGAGCGCGTCGAGCAGGTCGGTCTTCGGCACCCTGGTCAGTGGCGCGGATGTGGACTACGCGCCGGAGTCGGAGCAGCCGCTGGTGGGCCGATTCCTGCCGAGCGTGTTCCGGGAGGTGGCCGCGGAGTACATGAGTGATGGACGGTTCCTGCTGCTGGATCTCGTGGGCGACGGGTCGATCGACGCTGCGGTGGACGGTGCCGATCGCGTACGACTCGTACACCGGCCCGTGCCCGACCCGGATGCGGCAGCGCTCCTGGTGCGGCCGGACGGATACGTGGCCTGGGCGGGAGCGGACACCACCGGGCTGCGGGACGCGCTCGACCGGTGGTACGCCGTCTGATCCGTGGCACCGCTGAGAGCATTCCAGAGGGCAGCTGCCGGACTACGTGATCGGGATACGGCGGCCGCTAGTCTTCTGAGTCGGGAATTCTGTTCAGATATGAGGCGAGGCGTTCGAGGATCTCGTTCGCGGTCTTGGTCCCGATATAGGGCCTGGGGTCAGTGTTCCAGGTGCGGGTGTCCTGCTCCGGGGCCCGGACGGTCTTGTGGACGCCTCGCCGCGTCTGTTTGTTCATCAGCTCGGCGAACCACCGCCCGACCAGGTTGAGCCAGGAGGAACCGGTCGGTGTGAAGTGCAGGTGGAACCGAGGGTGGGCCAGCAGCCAGGTTTTGATGGCGGGGCTCTTGTGGGTGGCGTAGTTGTCGAGCACCAAGTGGCTGGCCGGGGCCGCGGGCTCGGATCGCACCGTCGATCACGATCGGGACCACCGAGGCCCCCGCAGCGTCGAGCACGACAGTCTCATCCTGGCCCGGTGACTGTGCCGGACCCGCCTGGGGCAGCACGCTGTCGGTGGCCGTGATGTCGCCGTGCATCGTCCGCGCCGGCGTGACGTGCACGAGCGCGTCGCGGACAATAGCGGTGCGCTATTCCGGCCCACTTATCAATACCTTTCCTCCTGGTCGGATGGAACGGCGTGCTCTGCCGCGGTCGTGGTCATGCCCTCTGGGCGTTGTCGTTGACGGGGCGACAGGATGCGCGCCGGTGGTCGGTGACCTGGCGCCACTGGTCGCCGTAGGTGAGGCCGATCATGTCCTCACCGGCCATCACGTCGTGGGGGAAACCCAGGCGAGGTGCGCTGATCTCGTCGAGCCGGTGCAGGGCGTCGTCGTCGAGGGTGACGTCGAGGCTGGCGAGGTTGCCGGTGAGCTGCTGTTCGCTAGTCGCGCCGAGCAGCGGGATGACGGTGCCGGGTCGTGAGCGCAGCCAGGCGAAGGCGACCTGCGCGGGCGTCCACCCTCCGGCCTCGGCGATGTCGACGACCGCGCGCACGATGTGGTCGCTCTGATCTCCGCTGAAGTCCCAGCCGCCGCGGGTGATGCGCCCCTCCGCGCCGTCCAGGTACTTGCCGGTCAGACGCCCCTCTGCCAGCGGCCCCCAGGCGAGGACCGCGAGGTCGAAGGCCTGCGCCATTACCGTCAGCTCCGACTCCACCGACCGGCTGAGCAGGTTGTAGCGCAGCTGCACGCCGACGAACGGCGACCAGTCACGCAGCTCGGCGAGCGTGTTCGCCTGCGCAATCTCCCAAGCCAGCCAGTCCGAGACCCCGACGTGCAGGACCTTGCCCGCTCGCACCTGGTCATCGAGTGCCCGCATCAGTTCCGGCAGCGGGGTGAGCGTGTCCCGTGCGTGCACCCACAGCACGTCGATGTAGTCCGTGTCCAGACGGCGCAGGCTGGCCTCGAGCGAGGAAACGAGGCTCTTGCGGTGGTTGCCCGCGCTGTTCAGGTCGCCGGGCACGGCCTGCATCGTGTACTTCGTGCCGAGCACGAACCGGTCCCTCCGGCCCTTCAACGCTCGGCCGATGATCGACTCCGCCGTCCCGCCGGTGTATGCGTTCGCGGTGTCGATAAAGTTCCCGCCGGCCTCGGCATACAGGTCGAGCAGCCTCGCGCTGGTCTCCGGCGAGGCGCCCCACCCCCAGTCGTCGCCGAACGTCATGGTGCCGAGGGCGAGCTCGGAGACACGGATGCCGGAGCGGCCCAAGAGCGTGTAGCGCATGGATGTCCTTCGTGTTTGATGGTGCTGGTGTCCGCGGGACGAGAGCCTCGCCGCCGCGTGGTCCAGCCTCAGGTGTCGCGTCTTCCTCAACCAGGGCGAAGACCTCCTGGGTGTCATCCACCCAGGAGGCCGGCGCGACGGCGTCGTATCGTCGGAGCATGCAGAACAAAGGGCTCGGCGCGTTCCTCAAGGCGCAGCGCGCGAAGGCGCACCCCGACGCGGCCGCCGTCGTCGGCTCCGGACCACGACGGGTGCCCGGCCTACGTCGCGAGGAGGTCGCGGTGCTCTCCGGGCTCAGCGCCGACTACTACACCAAGCTCGAACAGGGTCGCGAGCGGCACCCCTCGGAGCAAGTGCTGGGCGCTCTCGCCCGCGCACTCGACTTGAACACAGACGCGCGAATGCATCTGTTCCGGCTCGCAGGCCGGATCGCTTCAGTCAGGTACGACCACGACGGTGGCAATCGAAAGGTCAGCGACGACCTGATAAGGCTCATGGATGCTTGGCTGACGACACCCGCCTACGTCATCGACCGCACGATGGGCATTCGTGCCGAGAACGACCTCGCCAAGGCCCTGCATTCCGGGTTCGCCGAGGTCGACAACCTCGCGCGAATGGCATTCCTCGACCCCGCCGGACGCGACTTCTATGTCGATTGGGAACGCGCCGCACACTCCGCTACCGGTCAGCTACGCCTGGCGCAGGGCCACGACCCACACGACCCGCAACTGCTCAAGCTCCTCGACGAACTCACTCGCCGAAGCGACACCTTCCGGCAATTGTGGAACCGGCACGACGTACGCGGCAAGACCCGCGAGCCCAAGCAGTTCCACCACCCCGACGTCGGCATCCTGACCCTCACCTACGAGACACTCGACATCCGAAGCGACCCCGGACTGCAGTTGATCGTGCACCACGCCCCTGAAGGCAGCCCCAGCGCCGAAGCCCTCGCCCTCCTCGGCTCACTCGCGGCAAGCCCGAAGCACATCGCGGACTGACCGACACGACGTGTGGCGCGCCCAGCCCGACCATCACTGTCAGCCGCCGCTGGAAGGTGCCCGTGACGACGACCTGCCTCTGAGTGATCATCGGGCCATGCCGCCGTTTGGCCGCGCCCGGCGGATCATGTGACCTTCTGACTGGTCGCTCGTTGGTTCGGGCATGGGGCGGGAGGATCTGACGAACCGGGAGTGGTCGTTACTGCAGCCGCATCCGCCACCTTGGGGTGGCCGAGGTGGCCGGTAGAACGACCACCGCATCGTGGTGAACGGGATCCTGTTCCGGGTCCGGACCGATGTCCCGTGGCGTGACCTGCCGGAACGTTATGGCTCGTGGAAGACTGTCCATGAACGGAATCGCCGCTGGTCGGCGGACGGTACCTGGGATCCTGAAAGCGGTCCAGGCCGACGCCGACCAGGCAGGGCGGATCGACTGGTCGATGGTCGGCGTCGACTCGACGTCCTGCCGGGCCCATCAGCACGCGACCGGCGCCAGCAAAGCCCGTCCGCGGATCGTCCGCTTCCCGTACGTCTATCTGGACGCGACCTACTGCAAGGCGCGGGTCGAGCACCAGATCGTGTCCCGGGCCGTGGTGATCGCCACCGGGATCACCGAGGACGGCGGCAATGGAGGTACTGGGTGTGATGGTCGGCGACAGCGAGACCGAGTTGTTCTGGACCGAGTTCCTGCGCCACCTGCGCGAATGCGGTCTGACCGGGGTACGGCTCGTCATCGGCGACCACCACTTGGGGCTGGTGAAGGCCATCCGCAAGGTCATGCTCGGGGCCGCCTACCAGCGCTGCAGGGTTCATTTCCTGCGCAACGTGTTCAGCGTGATCAACAAGGAAGCGGCCGAGATGGCCGCCGCCACGATCCGCACGATCTTCGCCCAGCCCACCGCGGATGCGGTCCGCACTCAGCTCGACACCGTTGCCGACATGCTCGGAAAGCAGTTCCCCAAGGTCAAGGACATGCTGCTGGATGCGAAGGATGACCTGACCGCCTTCGCCGCCTTCCCGGAGCGACATTGGAAGAAGATCCAGTCCACGAACCCGCTGGAGCGGATCAACCGCGAGGTCAAGCGCCGCACCGACGTCGTCCAGGTATTCCCCAACGACGACGCACTCCTGCGGCTGGTCACCGCCGTGCTCTTCGAACTGCACGACGAGTGGATCGCCTTCCCCCGCCGCTACCTGCCCGAGGGAAGCATGGACCAGCTCTACCCCTCCAAGCGCCCCGAAAGCGCCCCCGCGCTACCCAACACCACCAACACGACCGCCGGATGATCGGCTACACCACGACAAGGGACACGACCGCGGGTGCAGCGGCCACCTCCGCACCGTGTTCACGTCAGCTCGCGCTCGAACAGCCGGCGCCGCTCGCTGGGCCCGGCGTAGGGGGCCAGCAGCAGGGTGCGCTGGTTGATGGCCTCCTCGCACGAGGTGATCGCGGCGAGGGCGGCGTCGGTGAGCAGGTGGGCCAGCTCGCCGATCGTGCCTTCGCTGCGGGTGAGCAGGTAGCCGGCCATCTCCGGAGCGCCGATCGGCGAGGGCCTGCGCAGCGGGAACGCCGCGGCGAAGCTGGCCAGCAGCGAGCAGGCTTCGGTGTCGGTTTCCCAGCGCGGCAGTGTCAGCGGCGCGAACCGGTTCTCCAACTGGTCGTCGGACCGTATGGCCGGGTAGGCGTCCCGGGTGCCGACGCCGACCAGCGGGATGCGCAGTTCGTTGCCCAGGAACCGCAGTAGGTTCAAGAACTCCCGGCGCCTGTCGCCGCGTCCGCCGAGGACGTTGTGCAGCTCGTCGATCACCAGCATCCGCACCCCGGCCGACCGAAGCAGCCGCAGCGTCAACTGTTCTACGTCGGCCAGCCGGTTGTATCGGACCCGCAGCGGGGCGCCGAGCGCCGCCAGCAGCGCGGTGTAGAAGCGGATCACCGTTGGGTCGGAGGGCATCTGCATCGCCAGCACCGGGATCTCCTCGCGGTCCGGGTGCGAGATGGGCGGGTGGGTGCGGCGGAACTTCTCCACGATCATCGACTTGCCGTTGTTGGTCGGCCCGATCAGCAGCAGGTTCGGCATCCGCTGCTTGGACGGCCAGGCCAGCAGCGTCTCCAGCCGCTCCAGAGCCTCCGCGGCCCGCGGGTAGCCGATCCACCGGTCCGCCCGGACGTACCGCAGCCGCTCGGCATCCGGCAGCCGCGCGATCTGCTGCGCGGCCGGAAGCAGGTGCGAGAGGTCCCCGTCCTCGTTCACCACTGCTCAATCACCTCGAACGGCCTGGCCACACCGCCCCCGTCCTGGCTGGCCGGCGGCTTCGGTGGGGGTGCCGGCCTCGGCCGGGGCGGCGTCTGGGTGCGGCGCTGGCGGTCTCGTCGAGCCTTACGGGTGGCCGCGCTGGCGCTGTCAGTGATCTGGCGCATCTGCGCGACCATGGCGAACAGCGCGTCCTCGTCCACCTCGGCGCGGCCCAGCTCGCGCAGCCGTGCTACCGCCGCCTTCTGCTCCCACGCGCTGATCGGAGGCCGCGACAGCGTCCGGTACGGCACCTCCAGATAGTCGGTGCCGTCCGGGTCCAGTGCCCAGATCCGGCTGATACCCCGCGGGTCACGACGCAGGACGAACCGGCCGAGATCCTCACGGCGGGCGATCCACGGCTTCAGCGCGTCGCTGTAGTACTGCACGTAGTCGATCACGAACCCCGACCGGGACAACGTCCGGCGGACCACCGGCAGGAAGTCCACCAAGAACGCGGTCTCGTTGGGCACCGTCACCGACGCGGCTCCCGCGGCCTTCTCCGCCCAGACCCCGGCCGGCGTGCGGCACAGGGTCTCGTGTACCTGGCCGTGGTAGCAGGCCACCGCCAATGCCAGCCACCGCTGAAGCTCCCGCATGGTCAGCGCAGCCGCCTTGTCACTGTCGTAGGCGCCACGCTCGGCGGTGCTGGAGAACGTGGTGCCTGGCAGCTCGTGCGCCAGCTCCATCATCGTGCCGATCAGCCGCTCGACGATCCCGCCGAAGTGCGGCAGGCCCGGCGGCCGGTACCGCAGCTTGACGCCGTGCTGCTCGCAGCCGCGCCGCAGGGCCTCGCTCTTGAACTCGGCGGCGTTGTCCACGTACAACTCCCGCCGCTTGCCGCTCATCGGCCAGACCGCCTCCGCCCCCAGCCGCTCCAGCCACGGCCGCTTGTCGGTGACCGCATGCGCCAGGCACAGCCCGACCGACGTTGCTGACGGAGCCTCCAGCGTCACCACCAGGCCCACCACGCACCGGCTCGCCACATCGATCGCCGCCATCAGGTACGGCCGGCCGATCGGCATCCTGTGCTGCTCGTCAACCACGATCACATCCACCGGCGTGTGGTCAACCTGGACCTGCTCCAACAGCCCGGTGACCGCGGGCGGCACACCACCGGCCGACCGCAACCGGCGGGCCGCCTCACTTCCCTCCCGCGCGGTAGTAGAGGACACCGGCTCCAGCCGCGCGATCCGCCGCACCACTGTCCCCCGCGAGGGAACCCACAGGCCCCGACCCCTGCACTGACGCGCGATCTCCCGATGGACGGCCGCAACGGTCCGGCGCTGCCGCTTCAGGTACCGCCTGGGCAGCACCTCCGCAACGATCGCCTCGGCCTCGTCCGGCAGCCGCCCGCCGCCGCGGCCGCCGCTGGAGCGGCCCGGCAACAGGTCCGACACCACCCCCTCACCCGCGCGCCACCGCGCGAGCAGCACATACACCTGGCGCCGGGTTATTCTCAGCGTCGCGGCGGCCTCGTCCGCGTCCGCCAGCCCCACCCTGGCCTTCTCGGCAAGAGGCCCGATCACCTCGGCCTGCCGCACCGCGGTATCCCAAACCTCGTCAGACGCGGTCAGCACCCCGCGCTCGGCCACCGGCCCCTCCGCCACCCGGGCCCCCTCCGCAACGCGCACACGACTACGGACCAACTCGACCGTAGTGCAGACGACTTCGTGACGTAGGGGAGTTCACAGTTCCCTGCACTCCGCGATGAAACCCCAGCTCGTCCGCGCACGCGACTATGGACATTCACACCCGATCAGGCAGCACTTGCGGTAGAACGTCACAATTGCCCGAACTGTGATGCACCCGCTGGCAGCGCCTGCCGCACCCGCGGCGGAAAGACCGCCGCGAAGTACCACACCCCCCGTTTCGTCCTCGTCCCCGCGCTCCGCAAGGAATTGGAGATCCCCGTCCCTACCGACCGCAGTCCCGGCCGCGCGTGGAAGCAGGGACCGGCGCTCGCCGTCGTGCCCGCGCCCCGCACCGAGCGGCCGGTGAGGATCGGGTACGCGAGGACGTCGACCGCCCGGCAGGAGCTGGCGAGCCAGCTCGAAGCCCTCCATCGGGCGGAGTGCCACAAGGTCTTCAAGGAACAGATCAGCACCCGCGTCAAGGTCCGTCCCGAGCTGAAGAAGGCGCTCGCGCTGGCCCACCAGTTCAAGGAGGCCGCACCCGAGACGCCGGTCATCTTCACGGTGCATGAGCTGAAGCGTCTGGCGAGGAACGCGGCCGAGTTGATGACGCTGTCCGCCGAGCTCCAGGCCGACGGCATCCAGCTCGAACTCCTCACCGGCCCGCTCACCGGGATCTGCGACCCCAACGGCATGGGCGCGATGTTCATCGCCGTCCTCGCCGTCGCCGGGCAGATCGAACGCAACTACATCCGGGAGAAGACCCTCGAAGGCCAGGTCATCGCCGCGTCCAAGGGCAACCACGGCGGACGCCCGAAGGTCATCGACGACGACATGCTCACCTTCGCAGTCGCCCTGAAGGACAAGGGCGTTCCCGTCCCCGACATCGCGAAGAAGCTCACCATCAAGGTCGGGAAGAACGCGGGCAAGCACCCCTCGGTCGCCTCGCTCTACCGGGCACTCGCGGAGGCCGAGGCCGCCGCGGCGGACGACGACCTGCCGCTCAGGCCGAAGCCCGTCCGCATCCGCCGGCCCGAGGGCCTGCTCACCCCCGAGGAGATCGACCTCCGCGACCGGCTCCAGGCCCAGCCCCACCCGAACGCCGGAGGTGCCTCTCGTGGCTGATCTCCAGACCGTCCGCGCGCAGGAGTACGCGAAGGTGTACGACGAACTCCTCGGTGCCGCCGCCCGGCTCGACATGCTGCGACGCCTGGAAGGCGGAAGCGTCGACGCTCACGCGACCGCCGCCATGCACGCCGTTCGCTTTGCGGCCACCATCCTGTGGCCGACCGTCCCGAACACCCCGCCGCCCGGCTACCGCCACGACAGCGAACGCCTGCTCCAGCTCGCCGCGAACTGGCGCGAGGCAGCACTGGAACTCGGCGAGTTCGCCCCAGAGCGCCCCGCCCTCCGGCTCGTCAGCGACACGACACCGCCCGTCCGCCGACCATGATCAAATGCTTAGCGTTAACGGCTGTACCGATGTTCCCCAACCCCGGAGTCCGGCGTCCGCGGCGTGTCGCGCGGCGACGCTCAGCCGTTCGGGGTCGCGCCCCGACACACGGACGGCATCACAGTGGAGATCGCCGGAGATCACCGCCATTTCCTGCCGGACCCTCTCAGGGCTGAAGACCTTGCGGGAGAGGTCCTGACCGGGGAGGAACCCGGTGTCGTAGTTGATCCCCCGTGCTCGCACGTCACGGTCCCTTCATGTGGCCGATGTGGTGGCTGGTGCGGTGGCCGATGCGGTGGCCGAGACCTGCTCCCGCGCTCGTCGTGACTGACCGGCGGCCGGGGACGAGACGTCGTGTGGGAGGCGGCCGGTGGCGAGCCGGGCCCGCTCGCGCCGGGGTGTCAGGCCGGGTGGGTGATGTTCTCCCCGGGCTCCCCGGGGCCGCCGGAGGCGGTGTCCGTGCCGACGCCCGGGGCGGGGCGGCCGTCGGCACCCTCGTCCAGGGCGTCGGCGGCCCAGGCCGTCGCCTGGGGCAGGAACCTGTGCTCGGCCGCGTATGCCGCCATGCGGACGTTCCGCGCCCGGGCCTCGGGCCCGTCCGGCAGGTGGTAGTCGTGGCCCGCCCGCGCGGAACTGGCCTGGATGCTCGTGGCGGTCGCGAGCCGCCGGCGCACGTACCGGTCGAGCGCGTCGGGTACCCCGTCCGGTGTCGCACCGGCGAGGACGTCGCCGAGCACGGCCGCGTCCTGCATCGCCTGCGCCGCGCCCTGGGCCTGGAACGGCACCATCGCGTGGGCACTGTCGCCGAGCAGGGTCACCCGCCCGATGTTCCACCGAGTGAGCGGGGTGCGCGTGTAGATGCCGTAACGGAGCACCTGACCCGCGCGTTCCAGCAGGCTGAGCACCCGGGAGTCCCACCCGTCGAACTCGCGCAGCTGTTCTCCCGGCTCCGCCTGAGCGGTCCACGACTCCTGTGCCGCCTCCGCGCCGACCACGCCCACGATGTTGAGCAGTTCCCCGCGACGCACCCAGTAGTGGACGAAGTGCCGGCCGGGTCCGAGCCAGATGGCGAAGTCCGGCAGGTCCAGATCGGTGACCTTGTCGGCCGGGAGCAGCGCCCGATAGGCGACGGTCTTCGAGAAGACCGCTTCATCCGCGCCGAAGAGCCACTGTCGGACCGCGGACCGCACGCCGTCCGCGGCCACGACCAGGTCCGCCCCCAGGCGCTCGCCGCTCGCCGTCGTCACGTAGGCGGACTCGTCGTCCTGGTCGATGCCCACGACAGTGGTGTTCAGGCGCACCGACCGGGGCGGCACCGCGGAGGCCAGGGCATGGTGCAGATCGGCCCGGTGGGCCTGCAGGTAGGGCGCCCCGAACGCGTCCTCGGCCGCGCGCCCCAGCGTGTAGCGGCAGATCTCGGCACCGTTGGACCAGGTGCGGAAGCCCCAGTGGGAGGGGCGGGTGGCCTGTGCGGCGACCGCGTCGAGCACGTCCAGCCGGCGCAGTACGCGCGTGGCGTTGGGCGCGAGCTGGATCCCGGCACCGATCTCGGTGAACCGCGGCGCCTGCTCGACCAGTGTGACCTCATGGCCGGCGCGGAGCAGGCACAGCGTCGCCGACAGTCCCCCGATGCCCGCCCCCACGACGATCGCCCTCATGTCGCGACCCTACGTCGACGCAGGCGCGTGGCCGCGTCATGACCGGCGGCCCGGCTGAACACGAGCGCGTCGGCCGGCCCGGGCGTCGCGGGCCGGTCATCGGCGTCGTACAGGCCGCTCGCAGACGTGCGGCGCGCGAACCGTAACCGCGCCCTTCTCACCGTGTTCGAAGCCATCGGCCGCCCTCATCCGTATCCGCTCCCGGGCAGCCCGCCGACTCGGCCGGACACCCCCATGCGTATACCGCACAGACATTGCATACCGCCCACATGGGCCGATGTCACCCTCGACATCACGCCGAAAGGCCGACAGGCATTCCGCCCCGTGACGCGGCGTCATGACGGCACCGCCGCCAACACGCGTGCCGAAACAGGCGTGCCGGGCCGTTGTGGTGAGCGGCCCGGCGTGGGTGTTGCGGGGTGGTGAGAGGTGGGATGCGTGGGGTGGTCAGAGGTCGAACTCGTGGGGCGGGAGGTCGAGGGTGAAGCAGGCTTCGCGGACGACGGCTTGTTCGGTTTTGTCGAAGTCGCCGTCGGCGCCGCCGATGACGATGCCGATCTGGAT
>NZ_VMNX01000021.1 GCF_009377235.1 Streptomyces acidicola | reverse complement strand
CCCCCCGCCCCCGAGCTGATCTCCCCGCGCTCCGCTCGTGTGTCCGCCGCTCGGCGGCTCGCCAAGCGGAACTTCCGAGGCAAGGAGCGGCTGTTCCTCGCTGAGGGGCCGCAGGCCGTGCGGGAGGCGGCCGGGCACCGGGTCGACGGGACGCCCGCGCTCGTCGAGGTGTTCGTCACCGTCGAGGCCGCGGAGCGCTACGCCGACATCGTGGGCGAGGCCCGCACAGCCGGAGCCCGGGTGCACCTCGCGTCCGAGGACGTGATCGCCGACATCTCCACCACGGTGACCCCGCAGGGGCTGGTGGGGGTGTGCCGGTTCCTCGACACGCCCTTCGAGGACGTGCTCAAGGCCCGCCCCAAGCTCGTCGCCGTGCTCGCGCACGTACGGGACCCCGGAAACGCCGGCACCGTACTGCGATGCGCCGACGCGGCCGGGGCCGAGGCGGTCGTCCTCACCGACGCCTCCGTCGATCTGTACAACCCCAAGACCGTGCGGGCCTCCGTGGGCTCCCTCTTCCATCTGCCCGTCGCCGTCGGCGTGCCCGTCGAGGAGGCCGTGGCCGGGCTCAAGGGTGTCGGTGTGCGTGTTCTCGCCGCTGACGGGGCAGGGGACGACGACCTCGACGACGAACTGGACAAGGGGACGATGGGCGGGCCCACCGCCTGGGTGTTCGGCAACGAGGCGTGGGGGCTTCCCGAGGAGACGCGTGCGCTGGCCGACGCCGTCGTGCGCGTTCCCATCCACGGAATGGCCGAAAGCCTGAACCTCGCGACCGCCGCCGCCGTATGTCTCTACGCGTCCGCCCGTGCACAGCGCGCCTCCGGCGGGTGCCGTTCCGTCACGCTCGGCTAGTAGGGTGGCGGGCTCGGGGCCCTCTCCCCGGGCTCTCGGCTGCGCTCGAAGCAGGGGGGACCCCCATGCAAGACGAGAGGTGGGGTTCGGGGATGAGTGTCGGCACGAGCAGGGCACCGGGTGCGCGGGACGTGCGCGCCAATGCCGCGGCCCGGCACGGTGAACTCGCCGAGCTCGGCATCGACCCCGACGACCTCCCGGACGGCCTTGTCGTCGCCGACGAACACGGTCGTGTCGTCTGCTTCAACGCCGCTGCCGCCCGGATCACCGCCGTCCCCGCCGAAGACGCCATCGGACGCCGCCTCGAGGTGGTCCTTCCATTAGAGGACCTGGAGGGCCGCCGCTGGTGGCAGCTGACCGATCCGTACGGCGGGCTCGCCATCAGGGTCGGGCAGCCCGAGCGGAACCTGTTGCTGCCCGGGGGCCGGGAAGTGCTCGTCTCGGCACGCTACGTCCGTACCGCACCCACCGGGCCCGTCCGCCGCGTCGTCGTCTCGCTCCGTGACACCGAGGCCCGTCGCCGTACCGAGCGCAGCCACGCCGAGCTGATCGCCACGGTGGCCCATGAACTGCGCTCGCCGCTCACCTCCGTCAAAGGCTTCACCGCCACCCTGCTCGCCAAGTGGGAACGGTTCACGGACGACCAGAAGAAGCTGATGCTGGAGACCGTCGACGCCGATGCCAATCGCGTGACGCGGCTCATCGCCGAACTCCTCGACATCTCGCGCATCGACTCCGGGCGGCTCGAAGTGCGCCGCCAGCCCGTCGACATCGGTGCCGCCGTCGGACGGCACATCCAGGCATACGTCGCCGCAGGTCAGCCCGCCGACCGGTTCCTGCTGCGCATCCAGCAGCCGTTGCCCGACCTCTGGGCCGACCCCGACAAGATCGACCAGGTGCTCAGCAACCTGTTGGAAAATGCGGTGCGCCACGGCGAGGGAACCGTCACGATTGACGTCCAGCCCTCGGCGTCCCCCCGGGAAGGGGAAGACGGCGAGAACACGGCTACGTCGGTCACGGTGAGCGACGAGGGGCCCGGCATCCCGGAGGAGTCCATGAACCGCGTCTTCACCCGCTTCTGGCGGGGCAGCAAGCGCGGGGGCACAGGCCTCGGGCTCTACATCGTCAAGGGCATCGTCGAAGCCCACGGCGGCACCATCACGGTCGGCCGGGCCCCCGGCGGCGGCGCCGAGTTCCGATTTACGCTGCCCGTGGGCACCCCGGCGTATCTGCAGTAACGCCGACCGAGGCCCCACGGGCGCATTCACACACCTCAACCCCGTTAGACTCGGCCTTTGGCACCTTTGCGTCCACTACCAGAGACGAATCGTCTCCAGGTCGAAGACGGGGCACATCAGCCAGCCAATCGGAAGCACGGGAAGAGATGTCGGCACCCAATAAGTCGTACGACCCTGTCGAGGTCGAGGCGTTGAAACCGGAAGAGATCGAGCGCATGCGGGACGAGGCGCTCGCCGCCTTCGCCGCCGCGGACTCCCTCGACGCGCTCCAGGAGGCCAAGGTCGCCCACACCGGCGGCACCTCGCCGCTGGCCCTCGCCAACCGCGAGATCGGCGCCCTGCCCCCGCAGGCCAAGGCCGCCGCCGGCAAGCTGGTCGGCCAGGCCCGTGGGGCCGTCAACAAGGGCCTCGCCGCCCGCCAGGTCGAGCTGGAGGCCGAGCGGGACGCCCGTGTGCTGGTCGAGGAGGCGGTGGACGTCACACTGCCCTACGACCGGGTACCGGCAGGCGCCCGCCACCCGCTGACCACGCTGTCCGAGCGCATCGAGGACATCTTCGTGGCCATGGGCTACGAGGTCGCCGAGGGCCCGCAGGTCGAGTCCGAGTGGTTCAACTTCGATGCGCTGAACATCGGCCCGGACCACCCGGCCCGCGGCGAGGCCGACACCTTCTTCGTGCAGACTGCGCCCAATAGCGGCTCCGCCGCGGGGTCCGGCACCACCGAGTCCGGCGTCGTGCTGCGCACCCACACCTCGCCCGTGCAGATCCGCTCCCTGCTGGACCGGGAGCTGCCGGTCTACGTGATCTGCCCCGGCCGTGTGTACCGCACCGACGAGCTGGACGCCACGCACACCCCCGTCTTCAACCAGGTCGAGCTGCTCGCCGTGGACGAGGGCCTGACGATGGCCGACCTCAAGGGCACCCTCGACCACATGGTCCAGTCGCTGTTCGGCGAGGGCATGAAGACGCGGCTGCGGCCGAACTTCTTCCCGTTCACCGAGCCGTCCGCCGAAATGGACATGCTCTGCTACGTCTGCAAGGGCGAGTCCGTCGGCAACCCGGACCGGCCCTGCCGCACCTGCTCCAGCGAGGGCTGGATCGAGCTCGGCGGCTGCGGAATGGTCAACCCCCGGGTGCTCACCGCCTGCGGGGTCGACCCCCAGAAGTACAGCGGATTCGCCTTCGGGTTCGGCATCGAACGGATGCTGATGTTCCGCCACAACGTCGAAGACATGCGAGACATGGTCGAGGGTGACATCCGGTTCACCCGGCCGTTCGGGATGGAGATCTGATGCGGGTCCCGCTTTCCTGGCTGCGGGAGTACGTCGACCTGCCGGCGACCGAAACCGGCCGTGACGTCCAGGCCAAGCTCATTTCGGCCGGTCTGGAGGTCGAGACCGTCGAGCAGCTCGGCGCCGACCTCAAGGGGCCGCTCGTCGTCGGTCAGGTGCTGACCATCGAGGAGCTGGAGGGCTTCAAGAAGCCGATCCGCTTCTGCACCGTCGACGTCGGCCAGGCCAACGGCACCGGCGAGCCTCAGGAGATCGTCTGCGGCGCCCGCAACTTCGCCGTCGGCGACAAGGTCGTTGTGGTCCTCCCGGGCGCCGTGCTGCCCGGCGGCTTCGCGATCTCCGCCCGCAAGACGTACGGCCGGAACTCGCACGGCATGATCTGCTCCAGTGACGAGCTCGGCATGGGCGACGACGGCACCAAGGGCATCATCGTGCTGCCGCCGGAGACCGAGGTCGGCAGGGACGCCGTCGAGCTCCTCGAACTGGTCGACGAGGTCCTCGACATCGCCGTCACCCCCGACCGCGGCTACTGCCTCTCCATCCGCGGTGTGGCCCGTGAGACCGCCACCGCCTACGGTCTGCCGCTGCGCGACCCGGCGCTGCTCGACGTGCCGGGACCGAACGCGTTCGGCTACCCCGTCGAGGTCTCCGACCCCGCCGGCTGCGGCCGCTTCACCGCCCGCACCGTCACCGGACTCGACCCGGAGGCACGCTCCCCGATCTGGCTCAAGCGCCGTCTGCAGAAGGTCGGCATGCGCCCGATCTCGCTCGCCGTCGACATCACCAACTACGTGATGATGGAGCTCGGTCAGCCGCTGCACGCCTACGACCGCACCCTGGTCCAGGGCACGATCGGTGTGCGCCGGGCCGAGGAGGGCGAGAAGCTCACCACCCTCGACGGCGTCGTACGCACCCTGCACGCCGAGGATCTGGTGATCACCGACGAGCGCGGCCCCATCGGGCTCGCGGGCGTCATGGGCGGCGCCAACACCGAGATCGCCGACCACGATGCCACCGAGAACGGGGAGAACGCCTCCACCGAGGTCGTCATCGAGGCCGCCCACTTCGACCAGGTCTCGATCGCCCGCACCGCCCGACGCCACAAGCTGTCCTCCGAGGCGTCCCGTCGCTTCGAGCGTGGCGTCGACCCGCTGGCAGCGGCCGCCGCCGCCCAGCGCACGGTCGACCTGCTGGTGCTGCTCGCGGGCGGCACCGCGGACGCCGGTGTCACCGAGGTCGTCGCGCCGTCCGCGCCGCGCACGATCACGATCCCGGCCGACCACCCGGACAAGGTCGCGGGCGTCGTCTACGGCCGCGAGACCGTCGTACGCCGCCTTCAGGACGTCGGCTGCGACGTGTACGGGCAGGACGAGCTGATCGTCACCGTGCCGTCCTGGCGGCCCGACCTCACCGACCCGAACGACCTGGCCGAAGAGGTCATCCGCCTGGAGGGCTACGAGAACCTGCCCTCCACGCTGCCCAGGCTGCCCTCGGGCCGCGGGCTGACCCACCGGCAGCGGCTGCACCGCCGCGTCGGCCGGGCCCTGGCCGGTGCCGGGTACGTCGAGGCGCCGAACTACCCGTTCATCAGCGAGCAGGTCTTCGACCAGCTCGGCCTGGACGCCGACGACCCGGCCCGACGCGTCGTCAAGCTCGTCAACCCGCTGAACGACGAGGAGCCGGCGCTGCGGACGTCGCTGCTGCCGGGCCTGCTCGGCGCGCTGCGGCGCAACGACGGGCGGGGCTCGCACGACCTGGCCCTGTTCGAGACCGACCTGGTCTTCCTCCCGCGCGCGGAGCAGCACGTTGCCGCAGCGCTGCCCGTCGACCGGCGCCCGACCGACGATGAGATCGCGTCGCTGGGTGCCGCGCTGCCCGAGCAGCCGCGTCACGTCGCCGCCGTCCTCGCGGGCGCCCGCGAGCAGGCCGGCTGGTGGGGCAAGGGCCGTCCGGCCGACTGGGCCGACGCGGTTGAGGCCGCCCGGACCGTCGCCCGGGAGACCGGCGCCGAGCTGATCGTCCGCAAGGGCCAGTACGGGCCGTGGCACCCCGGCCGCTGCGCCGAGCTGGTGATCATCGTCGACGGCACCGAGCGGGTCGTCGGTCACGCGGGCGAGCTGCACCCGCGCGTGGTGAAGGCTCTGGGCCTGCCCGCGCGCACCTCGGCGATGGAGCTCGACCTGGACGCCCTGGAGCTGGCGGGCGACGGCACCCCGCAGGCGCCGGGCATCTCCACGTTCCCGGTCGCCACGCAGGACGTCGCCCTGGTCGTCGACGAGTCCGTGCCGGCGGCGGAGGTCGAGGCCGCGCTGCACGAGGGCGCCGGTGAACTGCTGGAGTCCATCCGGCTGTTCGACGTCTACGAGAACGCCGAGCAGCTCGGCCAGGGGCGGAAGTCCCTGGCGTATGCGCTCCGCTTCAGGGCCGGGGATCGGACGCTGACCGTGGACGAGGCGTCCGCGGCCCGCGACGCTGCGGTTGCCCTCGCGGGCGAGCGAACGGGAGCCGTGCTCAGAGGGTGAGCGACGCGGGCAGTGCCGGGGGACTGCGGGTCGTTTGTCGGCCGCGGGTGTGTCGTGACTGGTCGCGCACCCGCGGCGGAGCCGGATGTGGCACTGTCCCGCGCCCCTGACGGGGCGCTCCTGTGCGCCCTTCTACGGCGGTTGGAGCGAGCCCTCGCCCGGCACCTGCGCGAGCGGACCATCGTGGGACCGGACTCCAACAGCCCGGCCGCCGAGGAGTTCGTGACGGTACGGCTGCTGGAGATCCGGCGCGACGGCGAGATGCGCGCCCTCACATGTAGTCACTCGGCATGTCCGCGGAGCGCCAACGCCGGCACGCCGTCCGCCCCGCCACGGAGTTCGGGCAGGCAGCTGGGCGGACGGCGTCGATACGGGCCACCGCACTGTATGAGGGGGGAGCCGGCGGCCCGGTCGGCCTCTTTCGAGGCATTTCAGTCAACCGGTCCGAAACTCTCCGCGACAGCGCGCACACAGCCCGGATGCGAGCACTCGCTTCACACCCCGTGTGAACGGGAAAGCGTTACGCTGCTGAGCGGCCGGTACCGAGCCACCGGAGGGCACCCATGCAGCCCAACACGCTGCTCGACTCGATCCTCGACGAGGCCGGGGTCTCCCACGCGGGCCTCGCCGCACACGTGAACCAGGCAGGGCGGGCACGCGGTCTCGCACTCAGGTACGAACACACCGCGGTGGCACGGTGGTTGAAGGGCCAGCGCCCGCGCGGACAGGTGCCCGACCTGATCTGCGAGGTGCTCGCCGCCCGGCTGCACCGCACCGTCACCCTCGACGACATCGGCCTCGGCATCCCCGGAGAGCCGGTCAGTTCCCACAGTTCGTCGCTCTCCGGCTTCGTGGAGCGTGCCACCGCGCTGTGGCGCTCCGACGAACAGCAGCGCCCGCACATCCTCGGCGCCCCGGCCGTCACCGGAACCCCCGCTGTGATGCCTGTGTGGGAGTGGGAGAACCCGCCCGAGGACGTGGACGTCTCGCGCGGCGGCCGGCAGCAGGTCAGCATGGCCGACATCGAGATGCTGCGCGCGGCCCGCACCCACTACGAGCAGATGTACCGCAAGGCGGGCGGCATCGCGACGCGTACTCGTATCGTCGGCTTCCTCAACGCCGAGGCCGCGCCGCTGTTGCGGGGCAGCTACACCGATGCCACGGGGCGTCAACTCCACCGTGCCACGGGCGGGTTGGTGGCCGTCGCGGGTATCTGCGCATACGACTCCGACGCCCATGGACTCGCCCAGCGCTACTTCCACCAGGCGCTGCGGCTCGCGAAGGCCAGCGGGGACCGGGGGCTCGGCGCGTATGTGATAGCGCTGCTCGTGAACCAGGCGCTGTTCATGAAGGAGTACCGGCAGGCGGTCGCCTTCGCGGAGGCCGCGCTGCGCGCCGCGGGCAAGCACATCACACCGGCGCTCGCCTCGGACCTGTACGCGATGCAGGCCAAGGCGTACGCGCACCTCGGCGACGGCACGAGCGCGCTGTCCTGCATCCGGCGTGCCGAGCAGGCCGCCGAGCGCATCCGGCGCGGGTACGAGCCGGCCGAGACCGGCTATGTCCAGCCCGGCCTGGTCAACGTGCAGGTGGCGGAGGCCCTGCTCAGCCTCGGCGACCTGACGGCCGCCGCCGAGCATGCCACCGCCGCGGTGGGCACGCCGGCGCACGACCGGGGGCGCGTCCACCGGCTCGCCATGCTCAGCCAGATCGAGCTGCGACAGGGCAACGCCGACAAGGCGGTCGCGACCGCCGTCGAAATGGCCGAGACGGCGAGAGGGATGGAGTCACAGCGGCTGCGCGACAGACTGCGGGCGGTGCGCGAGCACCTGGCGCGCAGCGGCCGCGCGGGCACGGCCGAGGCCGCCGAACTCATCGACGGGGCACTGCGCGTACCGCTCTAGCGTGGAGGCCGTGCCGAGGAAGACCGAGCCCTCGGCGCGTCCGAGCCCGGAACGTACGCGAACACGGCGCGCGCTCCGCTGTGCCGCGAGCAGGCCGCCATGCGCTCACCGTACGCCTGCTGTCAGGCTTCTCCTGCTGCGATATTGCCACTTACTCGGCGGAAGGTGGCAGAACCGTGCAGTGGACGAAACAGAACGAACAAACTGTCTATGAAAATCGCTGGTTCAGCGTCAATCTCGCAGATGTGGAGCTGCCTGACGGGCGGCACCTCGATCACTTCCTGATCCGGCTGCGGCCCGTGGCCGTGGCGACGGTGGTGAACGAGGCGAGCGAGGTGCTGCTGCTGTGGCGGCACCGCTTCATCACCGACAGCTGGGGATGGGAGCTCGCCGCGGGTGTGGTCGAGGACGGCGAGGACATCGCCGAGGCCGCGGCCCGCGAACTGGAGGAGGAGACCGGCTGGCGGCCGGGACCTCTGCGTCACCTGATGAGCGTCGAGCCCTCCAACGGGCTCACCGACGCCCGGCACCACATCTACTGGGCCGACGAGGGCACCTATGTCGGCCACCCCGTGGACGACTTCGAGTCCGACCGCCGGGAGTGGGTTCCCCTCAAGCTCGTTCCCGACATGGTCGCCCGCGGCGAGGTCCCGGCCGCCAACATGGCGGCCGCGCTGCTCCTCCTGCATCACCTGAGGCTCGGACAGGACGCCTTGCCCTGATCCCCCACGGCGTCCGGCGAGTCAGCGGCCGACAGCCTGCCAGATCGTCACGACGAGCGCGCCCGTGGCCGTGAGCGCCGCCACCGTGGGCAGCGGCCAGCGGGTGTGCTCCAGGGCGACGATCCGTGCGCTCAGGTCGTCGACCTCCTTGGCGGTCTGCTCGGTTTGGTGACTGAGCAGGGTGATCCCTCCCTCCACGCGGGCATGCGCCACGTCGAGGCGGCGGCGTAACTCTGCGAGTTCACCGTGGACCACGGGATGTTCGGGGTCGGTGGCCACGACTTCCACTCCTTTCTGTAGTCGTCTCATCACTTGCGCGCGCACGAGCAGTCAACTCGCCTGGTGGGCGCGTGGGGAGCGTGTGCGAAGGGCATATGCGTGCCCGGCGCGCACACGGTGTGTGAAATCGGTGGGCCCGGCACCTATTCTCGGTGCCGGGCCCACGGAGATCTCAAGTTCTACGGAAAGTAATCATGTTGACCTGACATCAGGCCGAGAGGTCAGGCCGAGAGGTCAGGCCGGGTATCTGGCCCGGAGATCAGGCTGACGCGTCATCACGCGTAGGTGTAGAAGCCCGACCCCGACTTCCGGCCGAGCCGGCCCGCGTCGACCATGCGCTGGAGCAGCGGGGGAGCGGCGTACAGCGGCTCCTTGTACTCCTCGTACATCGAGTGGGCGACCGAGGCCACCGTGTCCAGGCCGATCAGGTCGGACAGCTTCAGCGGGCCCATCGGGTGGGCGCAGCCCATCTCCATGCCGTTGTCGATGTCCTCGCGGCTGGCGATGCCCGACTCGAACATCCGGATCGCGGAGAGCAGATACGGGATCAGCAGCGCGTTGACCACGAAGCCGGACCGGTCCTGGGCGCGGATCGCGTGCTTGCCCAGCACCTTCTCGGTGAAGAGCTGGGCCCGGCTCAGAGTGCCCTCGGAGGTGGTGAGCGCGGGGATCAGCTCGACCAGCTGCTGCACGGGTGCCGGGTTGAAGAAGTGGATGCCGACGACCTGATCCGGCCGGGAGGTGGCGACGGCCAGCCTCACCAGCGGGATGGACGAGGTGTTGGAGGCGAGGATCGCGTCCGGACGGGTCACCACCTGGTCGAGCACCTGGAAGATCTCGGTCTTCACCTGCTCGTTCTCGACGACGGCCTCGATCACCAGGTCGCGGTCCGCGAACTCGCCGAGGTCGGTGGTGAAGCCGAGCCGCGCCTGCGTCGCCGCCAGCTCCTCCTCGGTGATCTTGCCTCGCTCGGCAGCCTTGGACAGGGAGTTGAACAGCCGGGTTCGGCCGATCTCCAGGGCCTCGCCGGTGGTCTCGGCGACCTTCACGTCCAGTCCCGCGCGGGCGCACACCTCGGCGATGCCCGCACCCATCTGGCCGCAGCCCACGACTCCGACTCGTGCGATATCTACCCAACTGTCGGTCACATCGTCCCTTTCGCCAGCATGCGGATCATCGCAGCAAACCCGAGGAGCAGGGCTTGTGCCAAACCCGCACGTTACCTTCGGCGGCTACTGATCAGTATTGCGGGTGGAACATGGCAGGCTTTTCGGACACGGCTCGCTGAGTACGGTCGCGGTCCCGGCACAGGCTCCGGCGCCCCGGAGGCGAGCGGAACCACACAGCACAGGGAGGCATGGGAATGAGTCGGATGTCGCGGCGGCTGTTCTCCGGAGCGATGCTCGGCGGGCTGGTCGCGGCCGGAGGCGCGGCCGCCTGGGGGGTCACGAGAAAGGACGACGACAGCGGCGACGAGGCCCGGCGCGGGGCGCCCGCCACCGAGCTGCGCGGCATGTGGGTGGCGTCCGTGGCCAACCGTGACTGGCCCTCCCGCCCCGGCCTGACGGCCAAACAGCAGCGCGCCGAACTCATCGCGCATCTCGACACCGCCGTGAAGCGCCGCCTCAACGCGGTGATCTTCCAGGTCCGCCCCGCGGCCGACGCGCTCTGGCCGTCCCCGTACGAGCCCTGGTCGCAGTACCTCACCGGCACCCAGGGCAAGGACCCCGGCTGGGACCCGCTGGGCACGGCGGTCAAGGAGGCCCACGCGCGCGGGCTGGAACTGCACGGCTGGTTCAACCCGTACCGCGTCGCGGCCCACGACGACCCGAAGAAGCTCGTCGCCTCGCACCCCGCCCGCAAGCACCCGGACTGGGTCGTCGCCTACGGCGGCAAGCTCTACTACAACCCCGGCATCCCGGCAGTGCGCGCCTTCGTCCAGAAGGCCATGCTCGACGCACTGCGCCGGTACCCGATCGACGCCGTGCACTGGGACGACTACTTCTACCCGTACCCGGTCGCGGGCCAGACCTTCGACGACAAGGCGGCGTACGACGAGCACGGCGGCGGCTTCCCGAACCGGGCCGCCTGGCGGCGAGACAACATCGACAAGCTGGTGCGGGAGACAGCGGCGAAGATCAAGCAGATCCGGCCCGGCACCCAGTTCGGCATCAGCCCCTTCGGCGTGTGGCGCAACGCGTCCACCGACCCGCTCGGCTCCGACACCAAGGCCGGGGTGCAGACGTACGACGACCTGTACGCGGACACCCGTAAGTGGGTCCGCAAGCACTGGATCGACTACGTCTGCCCGCAGCTGTACTGGAACATCGGCTTCACCGCCGCCGACTACGCCAAGCTGCTCCCCTGGTGGGCGAAGGTCGCCAAGGGCAGCGGAACGCGGCTGTACGTGGGTGAGGCGCTGTACAAGGCCGGGGACCCGGCACAGCCCGCGGCCTGGCAGAAGCCCGGGGAACTGTCCCGGCACCTCACCTTCGCCCGTGACTACCCGCAGGTGCGCGGGCATGTGTTCTTCTCGGCCAAGGAGGTCAGGGAGGACAGGATCGGCGCGATGGCACGTGTGGTCGCCGACCACTACAAGCGACGGGTGAATCCGCCGAGCTGACGCGCCGTGCCCCCGTGGGCGCGCCTCACTGGCACCCGGGCAACCGTCTTCGGCGGCGCGCCGGGTGCCGACGGCCGGTGGGCGGAGGCCTGGGCTAGTGTGCGGGCTCCCCGCGGTGGCGGACGACCGCGTCCGGTCCGGGTGACATCAGGGCCTCGTGCCCGTCGTCCTCGAAACGGACCCGGAACGGGGGAGTGCCGTTCGGTCCCAGGACTTCGACGATCATCGCGGTCCTGTCGTGCTGCCCGACGATCCGGCCGTGCACGAGCAGGATGTCGCCTACGTCTGCACGCATCTGGAGGGCCTCCTCGTTCGCACAGGAGTGGTCCGTATTCGCAGTCTATGGCGGATGGCACCGGATGGGACCGGCACGGGCACCGCGGTCGTGCGGTTCAGCCACGTGCTCGCTGCGTGACCGCGATGCAGACCAGGACGGCCGCTGCCGTCACGGGCGCCGCGGGAGTGAGCTGCTCACCCAGCAGCAGCACCGACCACACCAGTGTGAGCAGAGGCTGTGCCAGCTGCAACTGGCTCGCTTTCGGGATGCCGATCGCGGCCATGCCCCGGTACCAGACCACCAGACCGAGGAACTGGGAGCCCGCGGCGACCCACAGCAGCCCGGTGACGCTGTGCGCGGTCAGCTGGACCGGCTCGTACGACAGCGCCACCAGCGCACCCGGCACGGTGAGCGGCAGACACAGGACCAGCGCCCAGCCGATCACCTGCCAGCCGGGCATCTCCCGGGCCAGCCTGCCTCCCTCGGTGTAGCCGGCCGCGCACACCAGCAGTGCTCCGAACAGGTACAGATCGGCCGCTGTGAGAGCCCCGCCGCTCTGCGTCACGGTGAACGCGACCACCGCGGCAGCGCCCGCGAGGGCCGCCGCCCAGAAGGTCCGGGAGGGGCGGGTGCCCATGCGCAGGGCGGAGAACAGCGCGGTCGTCAGTGGGAGGAGGCCGACGACGACGGCCGCGTGCGCGGTGGTCGACGTCCGCAGGGCGAGGGTGCTCAGGAGCGGGAAGCCCAGGACGACTCCGGCGGCGACGACCGCCAGTCCCGCCCAGTGCCGGCGACCGGGCAGCGGGACCCTCCCCCACGCTCGGCTTCGCTCGCGCGGGGGCACCCCCACCGCCAGCAGACAGCCGCCCGCGAGCACGGCGGCGAGGACGGTGCGCACGGCCACCAGCGACCACGGGCCGAAGCCCTCCAGGCCCCATGCGGTGGCGGGGAAGGTGAGGGAGAAGGCGATGACACCGAGGGCCGCCATGAGGATGCCGACGGCACCGGGGCTCTCCCTTGGGGCACTCCCGAGTGGAGTGCTGACCGCTATCGGGGTGGGGGCAGTAGCGCTATCGTGAGCTCTCATGTATGAGCGTAGCAGCGTCGGTGAGCTGGTGAACCAGCTGCGACAGGAGCTCGACCGCTACTCTCACGGTGGAAAGCTGCCGTCGAGTCGTGCGCTGGTCGAACGTTTCCGGGTCAGCCCGGTGACCGTCTCGCGTGCCTTGGCGCAACTGGCGGCCGAGGGGCTGGTGGTCACGCGGCCCGGCGCGGGTGCCTTCCGCGCCGAGTCCCGTACGGCCCCCGCTCCCGCCGGGGACACCTCCTGGCAGGAGGTCGCGCTGAGCGCGGACGGCGCCGCCGACCTCGTACCGCGGACCGTGGACGCCTCCGGGGTACTGGTCTCGCTCGCGGCCCCGCCACCGGGCGTGATCGAGTTCAACAGCGGCTATCTGCACCCCTCGTTGCAGCCCGAGCAGGCGATGGGCGCGGCCCTGTCGCGGGCGGGGCGCCGCCCCGGAGTGTGGGCACGGCCGCCCGTGGAGGGGGTCCCCGAGCTGCGGGAGTGGTTCGCGCGGAGCATCGGGGGCGCCGTCACCGCGGCCGAGGTGCTCGTCACGGCAGGCGGCCAGTCCGCGCTGACCACCGCGCTGCGCGCCCTCGCGCCGCCGGGCGCCCCGGTGCTCGTCGAGTCGCCCACGTACCCCGGCATGCTGGCGATCGCGCGGGCGGCCGGGCTGCGGCCCGTCCCCGTCCCTGTGGACGCGGACGGAGTGAAGCCGGCGCTGCTCGCGGACGCGTTCCGGGCGACCGGTGCGCGGGTGTTCGTCTGCCAGCCGCTGTTCCAGAACCCGACGGGTGCCCTGCTCTCGGCCGAGCGGCGGGGAGAGGTGCTGCGGATCGCGCGCGAGGCGGGCGCGTTCGTGGTCGAGGACGACTTCGTACGGCGGCTCGTGCACGAGGACGCGGGGCCGCTGCCACGTCCTCTGGCGGCGGAGGACCCCGACGGTGTGGTCGTCCACGTGTGCTCGCTCACCAAGGCGACCTCGCCCAGCTTCCGGGTGGGCGCCCTCGCGGCCCGTGGTCCCGTGCTGGAGCGGCTGCGCGCCATCCAGGTCGTCGACACCTTCTTCGTGCCGCGCCCCCTCCAGGAGGCGGCCCTGGAACTCGTGGGTTCCCCGGCGTGGCTGCGGCATCTGAGGGCGGTGTCGGCGGAGCTGAGGCGCCGCCGGGACGCGATGACGTCCGCCCTGCGTCTGGAACTCCCCGCGTACTCGCTGCCGCACATCCCCTCCGGCGGCTACCACCTGTGGCTCCGCCTGCCCGACGGCACTGGGGGCACCTCCCAGGCTTTCGGCTCTGGGGGAGAGTCCGCCCTGGTCACCGCGGCCCTCCGGGCCGGCGTCGCGGTCATTGCCGGGAGGCCCTACTTCAGTGCCGAGCCCCCGGCGGCGCACGTTCGGTTGAGCTTCGCGGGCGTCGCGGGAGTGGGGGAGATCGCCGAGGGGGTGCGGAGGCTGAGGGTGGCGCAGGAGGGGACTACAGCGCACAGCTGACATGCGCAGGGATGCCGACGGGGCTCCGTGAGCGCCGGGGCACCCTGGGTCATGGTGAGCGGCACCCATTGACCCGCGCAGCGTCGCGTTCCACGATCGCCCCATGCATCTTCGGGTCACGTTCGTCGCCGCCGCGCGCAGCGCCGCGCTGCTCGCGGAGCGCTTCGAGGACGACCGGCCGCTGGACCAGGCGGGCTGGAACGAGGTGCAGCGCGCCGCCCACGAGCTCCTGCCGCTGGCGGCGGCCGAGCTGCGCTACTGCTCGCCCACGCGGCGCAGCCGGGCCACCGGTGATGCCCTCGGCTACGCGCCGCTGGCCCAGCCCGCGCTGCGGGACTGCGGCATGGGCCGGTGGCGCGGTTTCACGCTGGGCGAGGCGATGGCCCGGGAGCCGGAGGCGGTCGACGCGTGGCTCGCCGATCCGCGGGCGACCCCGCACGGCGGGGAGTCCCTGCACGCGTTCATCAGCCGCGTCGGCGGCTGGCTCGACACGCGGCCCGTCGACGACGGCGGCGGTGTCGTCGCCGTGGCCGAACCCTCGGTCGTCCGGGCCGCGATCGTCTACGCGCTCAAGGCCCCGCCGGCGACCTACTGGAACCTCGACGTCCGCCCCCTGTCGACGGTCACCGTCACCGGCCGCTCCGGCCGCTGGAACGTGAGCCTGGGCGGAACGGTGGGGCGGACCTAGGGCGGTCCTGGGGCCGTCCCAGGGCCGGGCGGTCCTGTGTCCGTCCTAGGACTCTCGCGTGTAGTCGGTCGTCAGCAGCAGGTCCTTGGCCGGGCCGCGCGCCCGCCACACCGTGCGCCAGCGGTCCGCGTCGTACGCGCTGAACTCGCCCCGGTAGAGGTCCGCCGAGCACGGATGGTCCGTGACCCAGTGGCCCGCGGTGAGGTCCAGGTCGTGGAAGAGACGGCTGTCCGCGAACCGTACATCCGCGGTCCCCGGAGCCGTGCCCGGCAGGAAACGCAGCGTCCGCTCCGCGGGACGCGCGACGCCCTGCCAGACGAACGTGCCGGACTCCCGGTGCAGCAACCCGCCGCCGTCCAGCGGGCCGAACCCGGTCGTGCCGGTGAACTCGCCCTCGTCGCCGCTCGCGAGATCCCGCACCGACCGGCGCACCCGCCAACTCCCGGCCAGGTACGCCAGTACGTCCCGTACTGGCCAGAACTCGCCCATTCCGTCCCGCTCCCCTGTCACCGCCGTCGCTGCACGCCCCATTGACGCACCTCAGTCCCCTCCCTATGTTGCCGTTCGCAGTGCTGATCAATGTCCGAAATTTCGAACATGTAATGGGTTCGCAGAAGAGAGCCGCGGAGTATCCATGTCACGCACCCGCACCCGCACCCGCACCCGCACCCGCACCCGCACACGGACGACCGGACCCCGCTGGAGACTGGGGCTCACTGCCACAGCACTCCTGGTGGTCTCGGCCATCGTCCCGGGCCCCGCACACGCCGAGGACGTCACCGACTATGCGATCACCGTCGACCCCACCACCCAGGGCGCGAAGATCGACGACACGATGTACGGCGTCTTCTTCGAGGACATCAACCGGGCCGCAGACGGCGGCCTGTACGCCGAACTCGTCCAGAACCGTTCCTTCGAGTACTCCACCGCCGACAACAGCTCGTACACGCCCCTCACCTCCTGGGCCGTCGACGGCACCGCGAAAGCCGTGAACGACGACGGTCGCCTCAACGCCCGCAACCGCACCTACCTCGCCCTGGGCGCGGACTCGTCCGTCACCAACTCCGGCTACAACACAGGCATCAGGGTCGAGAGAGGCAAGAGATACGACTTCTCCGTCTGGGCCCGGGCGGACCAGGGGACACGTCTCGCCGTCTCCCTCACCGACGCCGACGCCACGCTCGCCGAGGCCCGCCGGATCACGGTGCGCGGCGGCTGGGCCAAGTACACGGCACACTTCACCGCGACCCGCTCCAGCACCACCGGACGCCTCACCGTCGCCACCGGCGGTCCCGCCGCCCTCGACATGGTCTCCCTCTTCCCGCGCGACACCTTCAAGGGACGCGAGAACGGCCTGCGCAAGGACCTCGCCGAGAAGATCGCGGCCCTCGACCCCGGCTTCGTCCGCTTCCCCGGCGGCTGCCTGGTCAACACGGGCTCCATGCAGGACTACAGCGAGGCCTCGGGCTGGGAGCGCAAGCGCTCGTACCAGTGGAAGGACACCATCGGCCCGGTCGAGCAGCGCGCCACCAACTCCAACTTCTGGGGATACAACCAGAGTTACGGACTCGGCTACTACGAGTACTTCCAGTTCTCCGAGGACGTCGGCGCGATGCCGCTGCCCGTCGTCCCCGCCCTCGTCACCGGCTGCGGCCAGAACAAGGCCACCGACGACGACGCCCTCCTCAAGCGTCACATCCAGGACACCCTGGACCTGATCGAGTTCGCGGGCGGGCCGGTGACGAGCGAGTGGGGCAGGAAGCGCGCCCTGATGGGGCACCCCAAGCCCTTCCGCCTCACGCACATCGCGGTCGGCAACGAGGAGAACCTGCCGAACGAGTTCTTCGCCCGCTTCCAGCAGTTCCGCGCCGCCATCGAGGCCAGGTACCCGGACATCACGGTCGTCTCCAACTCCGGCCCGGACGACGCGGGTGCGACCTTCGACACCGCCTGGAAGCTGAACCGCGAGGCGAACGTCGACATGGTCGACGAGCACTACTACAACAACCCGAGCTGGTTCCTGCAGAACAACGACCGCTACGACTCCTACGACAGGAACGGCCCGAAGGTCTTCCTCGGCGAGTACGCCTCCTGGGGCAACGCCTTCAAGAACGCCCTCTCCGAGGCCGCGTTCATGACCGGCCTGGAGCGCAACGCGGACGTCGTGAAGCTCGCCTCGTACGCCCCGCTGCTCGCCAACGAGGACTACGTGCAGTGGCAGCCCGACATGATCTGGTTCAACAACCGCGCGTCATGGGGCTCGGCCAACTACGAGACGCAGAAGCTCTTCATGACCAACGTCGGCGACCGCGTGGTGCCGTCGACCGCAACCGGCACGCCCTCCACGACCGCCCCCATCTCGGGCGCCGTCGGCCTGTCGACGTGGGCGACCACGGCGGCGTACGACGACGTCCAGGTCACGAGCGCGGACGGGCAGACCCTGCTCAGCGACGACTTCAGCGGTGACGCCTCGCAGTGGAACCACACCGGCGGCGGCAACTGGAGCGTCCAGGACGGACAGTACGTGCAGACCGACGTGGCCGCCGAGAACACCATGGTGTCGGCGGGCGATCCGGCCTGGCACGACTACGACCTCAAGGTGAAGGCCACCAAGAAGTCCGGCAAGGAGGGCTTCCTGGTCGCCTTCGGCGTCAAGGACACCGGCAACTACTACTGGTGGAACCTCGGCGGCTGGAACAACACCACGTCGGCGGTCGAGCAGGCCGTGGACGGCGGCAAGTCGTCGCTGATCTCCAAGCCGGGGACCATCGAGACGGGCCGTACCTACGACATCGAGGTCAAGGTGCGGGGCCGTCAGGTGACCCTCTACCTGGACGGCCAGGAGTGGGGCGGCTTCAGGGACGACAAGCCGGCCGAGCCGTTCCGGCAGGTGGTGACACGGGACGCCAGGACGGGTGACCTGATCCTCAAGGTCGTCAACGCCCAGTCCGTGGACGCCCGCACAGCCGTCGACCTCGGTGGCGCGAGGGTCGCCTCGAAGGCCCGCGTGACCATGCTGCGGGCCGCCCCCGACGCCGTGAACACCGAGACGGATACGCCGGTCGCGCCGGTCACGTCCACGTTCACCGGGGTGGCCGACACGTTCACGTACACCTTCCCGGCCAACTCGGTGACGTTCCTGAGGATCGGGAAGGGCTGATCCAGAAGGGCCGCGAAGGGGTGGCCGCTCGGGCGACTCGGGCGACTCGGGCGACTCGGGCGACTCGGGCGACTCGGGCGACTCGGGCGACTCGGGCGGCTCAGGCGGCTCAGGCGTCGAAGTATGCCTGGGCCGCCCGCACTCCGTCCGCCAACGCATCCACTTCCTCAGGGGTGTTGTACACGTAGAAGGTCGCACGGGTGGTCGCCGGGACCCCGTAGCGGCGGACGATCGGGCGCGCGCAGTGGTGGCCCACGCGGACGGCGACGCCCCGGTCGTCCAGGACCTGACCCACGTCGTGCGGGTGGATGCCCTCGACGGTGAAGGAGACGGCCGAGCCGCGGTCCGTGACGTCCCGGGGGCCGACGATCCGTACGCCCGGGATCTCCTGGAGCATGGCGAGCGCGCGGGCGGTCAATTCATCCTCGTACGCGGCCACTTCCGGCATGCCGAGTGCCTGGAGGTAGTCCACGGCCGCCGCCAGGCCCACCGCCTGCGGCGCCATCGGCACGCCCGCCTCGAAGCGGTGCGGCGGCGGCAGGAACGTCGCGCGGTCCATCTCCACGACCTCGATCATCGAGCCGCCCGTCAGGAACGGCGGGAGGTCCGCGAGGAGTTCGCGCCGGCCCCAGAGCACACCGATGCCGTTCGGGCCCAGCATCTTGTGCGCGGAGAAGACGAGGAAGTCCGCGCCCAACCCGACCACGTCGACGGGCCGGTGAGGCACGGACTGGGCACCGTCGACCACCACCAGGGCGCCCACGGCGTGGGCGCGGTCGGCGAGCTCGCGCACCGGGTTGACCGTGCCGAGGACGTTGGACTGGTGGGTGACGGCCAGGACCCTGGTGCGCTCGTCGAGGAGTTCGTCCGCGCGGGTCAGGTCGAGGCGGCCATCGTCGGTGAGCCCGAACCAGTCGAGCGTGGCGCCCGTGCGCGCGGCGAGCTGCTGCCAGGGGACGAGGTTCGCGTGGTGCTCCATCTCCGTCACCACGATCCGGTCGCCCTGGCCGAGCCGGCGCCCGTTGCCCAGCCCGTACGCGACCAGGTTGACGCCCTCCGTCGCGCTCTTGGTGAACACGATCTCGTCCTCGGCGGCCCCGACGAACCGGGCGACCGTGCGGCGCGCGTCCTCGTACGCCTCCGTCGCCTCCCCGGCCAGCTGGTGGGCGCCGCGGTGCACGGCCGCGTTGTGCGTGAGGTAGAAGTCCCGCTCGGCTTCGAGGACCCGGAGCGGTTTCTGGGTGGTCGCGCCGGAGTCCAGGTAGACGAGCCGGGCGCCGCTCCCGACCGTCCGGTCCAGGATCGGGAAGTCCTCGCGCAGCGCGTGCACGTCGAAGGGCACGGCGGTCACCTCTCACGTCATCGCAGTCGATTCTCCGTGAGGGACGCTAGATGGCCTCACGGAGAATCGCAAGCATTGTCGTGAGAATCCGGGCTCGCTAGCATGACGACGTGGATCACGAAGCCCCTCACTACCTGCACCAGCTCCAGGTCCCCGGCGAGGAGCGCTATGCGTCGTTGGCCCTGGTCAACACACGCTTTACGCTGAGCCACGGTCCGGTCGACCTGCTCGACGGTGCCGAGGCCGCGCACCTCTGGCTCGTACGGCACGCGCTGCTACCGGACCGGGCGGCGCTGAACGGCCGGCAGTTCGGGCGACTGCTGGCGCTGCGCGATGCGCTGCGCCCGCTGTTCGAGACGCGGGCGAGCCGTGCCGTGCCCCCCGCGGAACCCCTCGCCACCCTCAACTCCACGCTGGCGGCGGCCCCTTCGACGCCCCGGCTCGCCTGGACGGCCGACGGTCCGCACCGTTCCGACGAGCCCGACACCGGCAACCCGGTCGGATCCGCGCTCTTCCTCCTCGCCGAAGACGCCACGGATCTGCTCACCGGCTTCGAGGCCGACCAGTTGACGGAGTGCACCGCACAGCGCTGTGACCGCTGGTTCCTGCGTTCCCACGCGGCCCGCCGCTGGTGCACCACGAAGTGCGGGAACCGGGTGCGGGCGGCGCGGGCGTACGCGGCGCGCAAACGCCGGCCGGAGTGAACACCTCGCCGTGCGCGGAGTGCACTGCCACCCGTGCGGTGGGGGAGCGGCGGACGGAGGGGTGAGGGCGGTGAGCCTATGCTGGCGCGCATGCAGTCCTACACGATCGGCCAGGCGGCGCGGCTGCTCGGGGTGAGTTCCGACACGGCGCGGCGGTGGGCGGACGCGGGGCGGGTGGCGACCCGTCGTGACGAGACCGGGCGACGGCTCATCGACGGGAAGGACCTGGCCGCGTTCTCCGTGGAACTGGCCGGCGCGGGCGGTGGCGACGAGGACGTCTCGTACACCTCGGCCCGCAACGCCTTTCCCGGAATCGTCACCGCCGTGAAGCTCGGTGATGTCGCGGCCCAGGTGGAGATCCAGGCGGGCCCGCACCGGCTGGTCTCGCTGCTGACCCGGGAGGCCGTGGAGGAACTGGGCCTGGAGGTCGGCATGGAGGCCACCGCCCGTGTGAAGTCGACGAACGTGCACATCGACCGTTCCTGAGCGGCGGGTGCCAGGGCCCTTCTGATGGATATCCGCGGCGTCGCGACGCCCGGCACGCACTCCCCCACTCTCGGCTTCGCTCGAGCGGGGGACCCCCATGCCGCACGCCGCGAAGGGACAGGTGGCTCCGCCACATGACCTTCCGCCCCGCACGCCTGGGGGTCCCCCCACGCCTTTAGGGCAGTGGGGGAGCATGCACCGGACGCCGCTCCTTCCTCCGCGGATATCCATCAGAAGGGCCCTGGCCATCGCTGGCGGGCCTCTGTGCTCACGCCGTGAAGGAGCAGGCCTTCCGTCTCTTCATCTCCATGCCGCGTAGCCGCCGTCGACGTGTATCGCGTTGATGCCGCTGATGTGCCGGGCGCCGCAGCGGTCCTGGGGCAGGACGAGCTGAGGTCCCGGGCGGTCGAGCGCGGTGTCGTCGATACTGACCGCGAGCAGGACGGGCGCGCGGCCGAAGTCCGGGTCGATCTCGGCCCAGGAGAGCAGGGCGTGATGGCCGTCCGTGCCCGTCACGGCGATCAGGAAGCGCAGGCGGTCCTTGCGCCGGGCGGGGTCGAAGGCGGGGCCGGCGTCGGACAGGACGTCGTGCAGGAGCGGTCCGGCGAAGTGGTGGTGCTGGACACCGCTGGTGGCGCACTCGAAGCTGACCCGCTCCTGGTGCTGGGGCCAGGCGAGCAGGTCGGACACGGTCAGCCGGGACGGGCGCGCGACGTCCCCGGTCAGGGCGAGCTCCGCCACCGGATCGGCGACCGGCTGTGTCAGTGACTGGCTCACGGGTCACCACCTCCCGCATCACGGTACCCGGGCAGCGCTCCCGTGCAAACGCACATGCCCACCCCAGTCCGCCGAAGGTCCAGCTCATGCGATGCGACAGGAGACTTACGCCTCGCATATGCGTCAGTATGATCGGTGTGTGTGAACAGCGGTTCCTCGGTGCGTAGCTGCCTTTTCGGCATCGTCGCCGCCGAGGTTCCGAAGCTGGAGCCCGGTGTTCCGGCGGTTGCAGTGATCAAGTCGACCGACGTGGTCGTCGAGAGACCGTCAGCAGAGGGAGTAGACCCGTGATGACCCGTTCCCCACGCCGGACCCGCCGGATGCTGCAGGTGGCCGGCGCAGGCGCTGCCGCGCTGCTGGCCCTGAGCGCCTGCTCCTCCTCCGACTCGGGCTCCGACACGGGCTCCGACTCGGCGAAGGCGGGCTCCTCGGACTCCTCGGCTTCCTCGTCGTCGAAGCTGTCCGGTGCGGTCACCGTCTTCGCCGCCGCCTCGCTCAAGGAGAGCTTCACCACCCTGGGCAAGGAGTTCGAGAAGGAGCACCCCGGCACGAAGGTCACCTTCAACTTCGGTGGCAGCGACAGCCTCGCCGCCGGCATCACCGGCGGCGCCCCGGCGGACGTGTTCGCCGCAGCCAGCCCCAAGACGATGAAGATCGTCACCGACGCCGGGGACGCGTCCGGCACCCCCGCCACCTTCGTCCGCAACCAGCTGGAGATCGCCACCCTGCCGGGCAATCCCGACAGGATCTCGTCCCTGAAGGACCTCACCAGGTCCGGGCTGAAGGTCGTCCTGTGCGACAAGGAGGTGCCGTGCGGCGCGGCCGTGCAGAAGGCCCTCGACGCGAGCAGTCTCAAGCTCACGCCGGTGTCCTACGAGCAGGACGTCAAGAGCGCCCTGACCAAGGTGGAGCTCAAGGAGGCCGACGCCGCGGTCGTCTACAAGACCGATGTGAAGGCGGCGGGTGACAAGGTGGAGGGCGTGGAGTTCCCCGAGTCTGCCGACGCCGTCAACGACTACCCGATCGCCCTGCTCAAGGACGCCCCCAACGCGGGCGCGGCGAAGGCGTTCATCGAGTTGGTCTCGTCGGCCGAGGGGCAGAAGGTGCTGACCGAGGCCGGGTTCCTCAAGCCGTGACCTCCCCGACCGGCAAGTCCGACGCCGCGGCCGACGTTCCGACGGGCGGGCCGCGGCGAGGACGCTTGCGGGCCGGTGCACGACCCAGGGCCGGTGGACCAGCCGGGGCCGGTGGACGGGGCCGGGTGCGTGCGCGGGGCCGTCGTGCCCCCGTACCCCTACCGCTGCTGCTGCCCGCGCTGATCGGTCTCGCCTTCCTCGTGCTGCCGCTGATCGCCCTTCTCGTGCGGACCCCGTGGTCGAGCCTTCCCGAGCAACTGGCAAGCACCGAGGTGTGGCAGGCCCTGCGGCTGTCGCTGGTCTGCGCGACGGCGGCCACCGCGGTGAGCCTGGTGATCGGTGTGCCCCTGGCCTGGCTGCTGGCCCGCGTCGACTTTCCGGGACGCGGTCTCGTCCGGGCCCTGGTCACCCTTCCCCTGGTGCTGCCGCCGGTCGTGGGCGGTGTGGCACTGCTGATGGCACTCGGCCGCAACGGCGTCGTCGGGCAGTGGCTGGACTCCTGGTTCGGGATCACCCTGCCGTTCACCACCGCGGGTGTCGTGGTCGCGGAGGCGTTCGTGGCGATGCCGTTCCTCGTGATCAGCGTCGAGGGCACCCTGCGGGCCGCCGATCCGCGCTACGAGGAGGCCGCCACCACGCTGGGCGCCTCCCGTTTCACCGCGTTCCGCCGGGTGACCCTGCCGCTGATCGCGCCCGGGATCGCCGCGGGCGCGGTGCTCGCCTGGGCGCGTGCGCTGGGCGAGTTCGGCGCGACGATCACCTTCGCGGGCAACTTCCCCGGCCGTACGCAGACGATGCCGCTGGCCGTGTACCTCGCCCTGCAGAGCGACCCGGCTGCCGCGATCGCCCTCAGCCTGGTGCTGCTCGCCGTGTCCGTCGCGGTCCTGGCGGGACTGCGTGACCGATGGATGACCGCCACATGACCGACACCGAGAAGACCGCACCCGAGGCCGCACCCGCACCTGAGGCGGAGGCCGCAGCCGTCCCCGCCCCGGAGGCCGAGGGGCTGGACGCCCGTCTCGTCGTCGACCGCGGCGACTTCCGCCTCGACGTGGCGCTGACCGCCGGGCCCGGTGACGTGGTCGCGCTGCTCGGCCCGAACGGCGCCGGCAAGACCACCGCCCTGCGTGCGCTCGCCGGTCTGACCCCGCTCACGAGCGGCCATCTCCTGCTGGACGGCACCGAGTTGGACGATATGCCACCGGAGTCGCGCCCGGTCGGCGTCGTCTTCCAGGACTACCTGCTCTTCCCGCACCTGACCGCCCTGGACAACGTGGCCTTCGGCCCGCGCTGTCAGGGCGCGACCAAGGCGCAGGCCCGTGCCCAGGCTGCCGTGTGGCTGGAGCGCATGGGCCTCGCCGATCACGTCGGCGCCAGGCCCCGCCGGCTCTCCGGCGGCCAGGCCCAGCGCGTCGCCCTCGCCCGCGCCCTGGCCACCGGCCCCCGGCTGCTGCTGCTCGACGAGCCTCTCGCCGCCCTCGACGCACGCACCCGGCTGGAGGTACGTGCCGGGCTCCGGCGCCACCTCGCCGCTTTCGAGGCCGTCGCGGTACTCGTCACGCACGACCCGCTGGACGCCATGGTGCTGGCCGACCGGCTCGTCGTCATCGAGGAGGGCCACGTGGTGCAGGAGGGCACCCCGGGCGACGTCGCGCGCCATCCGCGTACGGACTACATCGCTCACCTGGTGGGCCTGAACCTCTACCAGGGGCAGGCCGAGGGCCACACGGTGCGCCTGGACACCGGTCCCGTGATCACGACCACGGAGGAGCTTTCCGGTCCGGTCTTCGTGGCGTTCCCGCCGGGCGCGGTCACCCTGTACCGGGAGAAGCCCACCGGCTCCAGTGCCCGCAACCTCTGGCGTGGCGAGGTGGCCGGCCTGGAGACCCACGGCGACCAGATCCGCGTCGACGTCACCGGCGAACTCCGCCTCGCCGCCGACCTCACCACGCTCGCCGCGGCCGAACTCGGCCTCCACCCGGGCGCACCGATCTGGGCGACGGTCAAGGCGGCGCAGACGCACGCGTACCCCGCTTGACACGGTCCACGTCCTGACACTGCATACGTACGTTCCGCCCGACCAGGAGCTGGGGCTGTATGCCATTCGCCTGGCACACGCGACGGGTCTCGCACCAGCAGCGCCCCCGCGGACTACGGTGAGGCACGCAACAAGGGCAAAACCTCACCAGTCCACCCATTCTTCTTCATTCTCTGCGAGGCGCCTCCCTATGAGCCTGTCCATTCGCAACCAGTTGCCCGGCACGGTCACCGCCATCACGCCCGGCGAAGCCATGGCAACTGTCAGGCTCCGTCTCGACGGCGGCCAGGAGATCACCGCGGCGATCACACGGGAGGCGGTCGGGGAGCTCGGCCTGGCGGCGGGCTCCGCCGTGCGTGCGTTGGTCAAGTCCACCGAGGTCTCACTGGCCACCGGCATGGTGAACGGCCTGTCCATCCGCAACCGGCTGCCCGGCACGGTGACCGGCGTCGCCATCGGCGGCGCCATGGCCACCGTCAAGGTCGCCATCGAGGGCGGCGAGCTCACCGCCGCGATCACCGTGGACGCGGTCACCGATCTGGGCCTCGCGGACGGCTCCTCCGTCACCGCGTTGATCAAGTCGACCGAGGTCGCCCTCGCCGCCGGGTGACTCGGCGGTGTCATGGCCGGTGCGGGTGTGACCGAGCGCTGTGGTCGGCCCGACCGGCCGGCCGCAGTGCTCGGTTGTCCCCGTGGGAGTCCGCGTTCAGGGCATCAGGCGGCGTTGACCCGCTGCGGCTGCCGTACGTCGGGAGCGGAAGCCGGGTCGTCGGGAGCGGTGCCGGCCGGTCGGCGCAGGGTGAGGGCGATGGCCACGCCGAGGAGGGTGAGCGCGGCGGCGGTGAAGCCCGCCGTGCGCAGCCCGGGGACGAGCGCGGGCCCCGTGGACGCGTCCGTGCCGGCTCCGGCGACGGCGATGAGGACGGCCAGGCCGACCGCGCCGCCGATCTGCTGCGTGGTGGAGGCCATGGCGGAGGCGATGCCCTGGTGGCGTGCGTCGACACCGGTTCCCGCAGCGGCGAACATGGCGGTCCAGGCGAGCCCCTGGCCGAGGCTCAGCAGGACGACGCCGGGCAGCAGGGCCGCGTATCCGCCCGTGGGGGACTGGGCGAGCGCGAGGGCGACCATGCCCGCGGCGCCGAGGAGCAGACCGGTGACGATCGTGGTCCTGATACCGGCGCGGCCCAGGAGCCACTCGCTCGCCTTCGTGCCGACCAGGCCGGTCAGCGCCGACGGCAGGAACGCCAGGCCGGTGGCCATCGCGCCGTAGCCATGCACGTTCTGCAGGTAGACCGTGAAGAAGTAGTACTGCGCGCCGAACGTGCCCATGAAGACGAAGGTGATGCCCATCGCGGCGATGAGACTGCGGTTGCGCAGCAGCCGCAGCGGCATCAACGGGTGCGCGGTGCGTGCCTCGACGGCGAGGAAGACACCGACGAGCGCGAGGCCCGCGAGGAGGGAGACGAGGGTCTGGGCGGACGTCCAGCCCGCCTCCGGGCCCTGCACCACGCCGAAGACGACAGCGGTGAAGCCCGCGGTGGCGGTCAGCCCGCCGGCGAGGTCGAAGCCGCGGTCCCGCTCGCGCGCGGCGTCGGCCGGGATGACGGTGAAGGCCACGGCGGCCGCGCCCAGCGCGAGCGGCACGTTGACGTAGAAGACGGACTCCCAGCCGAGGTACTGGGTCAGGACCCCGCCGAGCAGCGAGCCGAGTGCGAGGCCGACGGCACCGGCGCCGCCCCAGACCGCGAGGGCGCGGTTGCGTGCAGCCCCTTCTTCGAAACTCGTGGCGATGAGGGAGAGGGTGGCGGGCAGGAGCAGGGCGCCGCCCAGGCCCTGGACGGCACGGGCCGCGACCAGGACGCCGGGTTCCGTGGCCAGGCCGCCGGCCAGGGAGGAGAGCCCGTACAGGGCGAGGGCGGTGGTGAACATCCGGCGCCGGCCGAGCAGGTCGATTGCCCGGCCGCCGAGCAGCAGGAAGCCGCCGAACGCGACGGCGTAGGCGCTGATGACCCACTGGAGACTGTGCGCGTCGAAGCCGACCGCACGGCCGATCTCCGGCAGGGCGACATAGACGATGTTGTAGTCGATCGCGCTGATGAACTGTGCGAAAGCGAGCAGGGCGAGCAGCGGCCCGGTCCCTTGTGCGCGAACGCGACTGGGTGTGGACATGGAGAGAACCTCTTTCATATGTAAGCGGTTGACCGCTTACTTAATGGGGCGGAGAAAAGGCCGCCGAAGCGGCCAGGGGGAGAAGTTGCCGGGTGGGGGGAGCGTCAGCCCCGCAGGGTGCGGACCCAGGGGGCGTCGAGGTCCGCGGCGCCGGCGGCGAGCAGGACGTTGCTGAGCAGTGCGTCGCCGAAGTACCGCCTGATCTGCTCGTCCGACGCGCCGGAGGCCGCGCGGATGTACTCGACCTGACGGGCGTAGCAGGTGCGTACGGCCTCGCCGATGACCGGGACCGAGGCGGCGCAGTTGCCGTGCATGAGGATCATGAGGACGTCCCGGTCGGCGACGACGTCGCCGTAGGACGAGGCCAGGGCCGCGATGACGGTCTCGGGGTCACTGCTTTCGGCCTTCGCGACCGTCTCAGCGGCCGCCTCCCTGAGGATCGTCGAGCAGTGCTCGATCAGCGCGGCGAAGAGGGCCTCCTTGTCGGGGAACAGCCGGTACAGATACCCCTGGGAGATCCCGGCCGCCTTCGCGACGTCCATGGTCGACGTGCCGTAGTAGCCGCGCTCCGCGAACGCCTTGATGGCCGTCCGCATCACCGTGGCCCGGCGCTCATCCGCGGTCGAGCGCTGCCGCGCCTTCGTCTCGCTCATGAAAGTAATTAACCACTCACAAGTGGTCCCGTCAAACCCGCCTGCGTAGCTCACGGGGCGGGGGCTGCTGCCCGTCGATGGAAGATTGCATAAACGTGCAGCGAAACGTATAGTCATGCCATTCAAGAGGAGGGTTCCATGACGGTACGTGCAGCGGTGGCGGGAGCGAGTGGTTACGCGGGCGGGGAACTGCTGCGTCTGCTCCTGGCGCACCCCGAGGTCGAGATCGGCGCTCTGACCGGCAACTCCAACGCCGGCCAGCGCCTCGGCGCGCTGCAGCCACACCTGCTGCCGCTGGCCGACCGTGTCCTTGAGGAGACCACCGCTGAGGTTCTCACCGGGCAGGGCCGGCGGCATGACGTGGTGTTCCTCGCCCTGCCGCACGGACAGTCCGCGGCCGTCGCCGAGCAGCTCGGCCCGGACGTGCTCGTGATCGACATGGGCGCCGACTTCCGGCTCAAGGACGCCGCCGACTGGGAGAAGTACTACGGCTCCGCGCACGCCGGTACCTGGCCCTACGGCCTCGCCGAACTGCCGGGAGCCCGCGCCGCGTTGGAAGGCGCCAAGCGTGTCGCGGTGCCCGGCTGCTACCCCACGGCGGCCTCACTGGCACTCTTCCCGGCGTACGCGGCCGGGCTCGCCGAGGCCGAGGCCGTGATCGTCGCCGCGTCCGGCACGTCCGGCGCGGGCAAGGCACCCAAGCCCCACCTGCTGGGCAGTGAGGTCATGGGCTCCATGTCCCCGTACGGCGTCGGCGGCGTCCACCGGCACACACCCGAGATGATCCAGAACCTCAGCGCGGCCGCCGGCGAGCCCGTCACGGTCTCCTTCACCCCGACCCTCGCACCCATGCCCCGCGGCATCCTCGCCACGTGCAGCGCCAAGGCTCGCGACGGGGTCACCGGAGAGTCTCTGCGCGCCGTCTACGAGAAGGCGCTCGCCGACGAACCGTTCGTCCACCTGCTCCCCGAGGGGCAGTGGCCCGCCACGGCGTCCGTCTACGGTTCCAACGCCGTTCAGGTGCAGGTCGCGTACGACGAGAACGCGGGCCGGATCATCGCGATCAGCGCCATCGACAACCTGACCAAGGGCACCGCGGGCGGTGCCGTCCAGAGCATGAACCTCGCCCTCGGTCTCGACGAGACCACAGGACTTTCCACGATCGGAGTCGCACCGTGAGTGTCACGGCAGCCAAAGGATTCACGGCGGCGGGCATCGCCGCCGGGATCAAGGAGAACGGCAACCCGGACCTGGCCCTCGTGGTCAACAACGGGCCCCGCCGCGCCGCCGCGGGCGTCTTCACCTCCAACCGCGTGAAGGCCGCACCGGTGCTGTGGTCCGAGCAGGTCCTGGCCGGCGGCCAGGTGTCCGCGGTGGTCCTCAACTCCGGTGGCGCCAACGCCTGCACGGGCCCGAGGGGCTTCCAGGACACGCACGCGACCGCCGAGAAGGCAGCGGAGGTCCTCGGCCGGGGCGCCATCGAGGTCGCGGTCTGCTCGACCGGTCTCATCGGCGTCCTGCTCCCGATGGACAAGCTGCTCCCCGGAGTCGAGACGGCCGCCGCCCAGCTCTCCGAGCACGGCGGCGAGAAGGCCGCCATCGCCATCAAGACCACCGACACGGTCCACAAGACGTCCGTCGCCGAGGGCGACGGCTGGACCGTCGGCGGCATGGCCAAGGGCGCGGGCATGCTCGCCCCCGGCCTCGCCACCATGCTCGTCGTGATCACCACGGACGCCGACGTCGACAGTGCCGTACTGGACGAGGCGCTGCGCGCCGCCACCAGGGTCACGTTCGACCGCGTCGACTCCGACGGCTGCATGTCCACCAACGACACCGTCCTGCTGCTCGCCTCCGGCTCCTCCGAAGTCACCCCGGAGTACGGGGAGTTCGCCGAGGCCGTCAAGGCGGTGTGCGCCGACCTCGCCCGGCAGCTGATCGGGGACGCCGAGGGCGCCGGCAAGGACATCAAGATCGAGGTGGTGGGTGCCGCCACCGAGGACGACGCCGTCGAGGTGGGCCGCTCCATCGCCCGCAACAACCTCCTCAAGTGCGCCATCCACGGCGAGGACCCCAACTGGGGCCGTGTGCTCTCCGCGATCGGCACGACGGGCGCGGCCTTCGAGCCCGACCGGCTCAACGTCGCCATCAACGGCGTCTGGGTCTGCAAGAACGGCGGCGTCGGCGAGGACCGCGACAAGGTCGACATGCGCTACCGCGAGGTGCACATCGTGGCCGACCTCGCCGCCGGCGACGCCACCGCCACGATCTGGACCAACGACCTCACCGCCGACTACGTCCACGAGAACAGCGCCTATTCCTCATGAGCAGTACGCGTAAGCACACCGCCCTCCCCAAGGCACAGACCCTCATCGAGGCGCTGCCCTGGCTGGTCCGGCACAAGGGCAGGACCGTCGTCATCAAGTTCGGCGGCAACGCCATGATCGACGAGGAGCTGAAGGCCGCGTTCGCCCAGGACGTCGTGTTCCTGCTCCACGCCGGCCTCAGGCCCGTCGTCGTGCACGGCGGCGGCCCGCAGATCAGCGCCGCCCTCGACAGGCACGGCATCGTCAGCGAGTTCAAGGCGGGCCTGCGCGTCACCACCGAGGACGCCATGGACGTCGTCCGCATGGTGCTGGCCGGGCAGGTGCAGCGCGAACTGGTCGGGCTGCTCAACCAGCACGGGCCGCTCGCCGTCGGCCTCACCGGCGAGGACGCGCACACCATCACCGCGACCAGGCACCGGCCCGAGATCGACGGCGAGCTCATCGACATCGGGCGGGTGGGCGAGATCACCGAGATCGACACGGGCGCGATCGAGGCGCTGCTGGCCGACGGCCGTATCCCGGTCGTCTCGTCGATCGCCCGGAGCCAGGACGACGGGCACGTCTACAACGTCAACGCCGACACGGCGGCCGCCGCACTCGCCGCGGCACTGGGCGCCGAAACCCTCATGGTCCTCACGGACGTCGAGGGCCTCTACGAGGACTGGCCGAACAGCGACGAGGTGATCAGCCGCCTCACGGCCACCCAACTGGAGAAACTCCTGCCGGAGTTGTCGTCCGGCATGGTGCCGAAAATGAAGGGCTGCCTGCACGCCGTGCGCAACGGCGTACAGAACGCCCGCGTCATCGACGGCAGGGTCCAGCACTCGATCCTGCTGGAGATCTTCACCGACGAGGGCATCGGCACGATGGTCGTGCCCGATGCGGAAGAGGGGGATGCCGGATGACCGGCAGCGGGACCAACGCCGAGCTCACCCAGCGGTGGCAGGGCGCGCTCATGAACAACTACGGCACCCCGAGGCTCCCTCTCGTCCGCGGTGAGGGCACCAGGCTGTGGGACGCCGACGGCAAGGAGTACCTCGACTTCGTCGGCGGTATCGCCGTCAACGCGCTCGGCCACGCCCACCCCGCGATCGTCGAGGCCGTCAGCAGGCAGATCGCCTCCCTCGGCCATGTCTCCAACCTGTTCATCGCCGAACCGCCCGTCGCGCTCGCCGAGCGGCTGCTCCAGCTCTTCGGCCGCGACGGCAAGGTCTACTTCTGCAACTCGGGCGCCGAGGCCAACGAGGGCGCCTTCAAGATCGGCCGGCTGACCGGGCGCACCCACATGGTCGCCACCCAGGGCGGCTTCCACGGCCGCACCATGGGCGCCCTCGCGCTCACCGGCCAGCCCGGCAAGCAGGAGCCGTTCCTGCCGCTGCCCGGCGACGTCACCCACGTCCCGTACGGCGACGCGCAGGCCCTGGCCGCCGCGGTCACCGAGGAGACGGCCCTCGTCGTCATCGAGCCCGTCCAGGGCGAGAACGGTGTGGTCGTGCCGCCCCCGGGCTACCTCAAGGCCGCCCGTGCGATCACCGCGGCCACCGGTTCGCTGCTCGTCCTCGACGAGGTGCAGACCGGCGTCGGCCGTACCGGCAACTGGTTCGCGTACCAGGCCCACGAGGGCGTCCTGCCCGATGTCGTCACCCTCGCCAAGGGCCTCGGCGGCGGGCTGCCGCTGGGCGCGACCGTCGCCTTCGGCCGGGCCGCCGAGCTGCTGGGGCCCGGCCAGCACGGGACCACGTTCGGCGGGAACCCCGTCGCCTGCGCCGCCGGACTCGCCGTCCTGGAGACCATCCAGGACGAGGGGCTGCTGGAGAACGTGAAGTCCGCGAGCGAGAAGCTGCGCGGTGGAATCGAGTCTCTCGGGCACCCGTTGATCGACTATGTCCGTGGTGCGGGCCTTCTGCTGGGTATCGTGCTCACGGAGCCGCTCGCGCCGCAGGCGCAGCAGGCGGCTCAGGACGCCGGTCTCCTGGTGAATGCGCCCGCCCCCGATGTCGTACGGCTCATGCCGCCGCTGACGATCGGTGACGCGGAGGTGGACGCCTTCCTCCAGGCGCTGCCCGGCGTCCTCGACGCAGCGCACGCGACAGTTGAGGCCGGACGATCCGGAGAATGAGACGACGATGAGTCAGGCGCAGGACCACGAGCACGCCGCAGGGCCTGCCGTGCCGCAGACCCGCACCGCCCGCCACCGCCGGATCGTGGACATCCTCAACCGGCAACCGGTGCGTTCCCAGAGCCAGTTGGCGAAGCTCCTCGCCGACGACGGGCTGAGCGTCACTCAGGCGACGCTCTCCCGGGACCTGGACGAGCTGAACGCGGTGAAGATCCGCAACAGCGAGGGCGACCTCATCTACGCGGTCCCGAGCGAGGGCGGCTTCCGCACCCCGCGCGTGCCGCTGGGCGGGTCGGCGAAGGAGGAGCGGATGCGGCGCCTGTCGCAGGAGCTGCTGATCTCCGCGGAGGCCTCCGCCAACCTCGTGGTCCTGCGCACCCCGCCGGGTGCCGCCCAGTTCCTCGCCTCGGCCATCGACCAGGCCGAACTGCACGACATCCTCGGCACGATCGCCGGCGACGACACGCTGCTGCTGATCAGCCGCGACCCGACCGGGGGGCAGGCACTCGCCGATCACCTGCTCCGGCTGGCGCAGAACAACCACTGAGCGGGCGAGCACCGGCACCAACGAGGGCGGGGCGTACCGGAGTTCCGGTACGCCCCGCCCTCGCATGGGGGAACTTGCGTGGGGGTCTTCGGTTGTGGGCCCTTCCGGGCCCGGTGCGCGGGCTCAGCCCAGTCGGTCGGCGAGCCCTCCGGTGCAGCGGACCTCGTCGCCCGCCGTGATGAGCAGGGCCTCGGTGTCCGGCAGGGACTCCAGCCAGCTCAGCCCGTCCCGCGCGCCCATCGCGAACGCGGCCGTCGCCCAGGCGTCGGCCCAGGTCAGCTTGGGGGCGACCACGGTCACGGCGACCAGGTCGGTGATCGCCGATTTGCCGGTGCGCGGGTCCACGATGTGCGTGCCGCGCTCGGCGGTGCCGGACGTCGCCACGGCCAGCTGCGCGGTGCCGGCGGCGGAGACCACGGCGGCCAGCGCCCCCGGTCGCAGCGGATCGGACACGCCCACCCGCCACGGCCGCTGCGGGCCCGGTACCCCGCACAGCTGTACGTCGCCGCCGCCGTTCACGTTCACCCCGGTCGCGCCCGCCGCGACCAGGTGGAGGGCGGCCCGCTCGGTGGCCCAGCCCTTCACGATGCCGGTCGGGTCGAAGGTCCCCTGGAAGGTGGCGCTGAACCAGCCGTCGCTGAGCCGCTCGGCCTCGGAGCACAGCTGCAGGATCTGGGCGACCTCCGGATCGCACTCCTCGATGGTCAGCTCGCCGCGGGCCAGCCGGGAGATCTGGCTGTCGTCGCGGTAGGTGCTGAACACCTCGTTGACCCGGTGGAGTCCGGCCACGGCCTCGTCCAGCGCGGCCCTCATGGCGGTGGGCTCTCCACCGCGCACGTCGAACGAGAAGACCGTGCCCATGACCTCCTCGACGTGGCGCAGTTGCGCCGGCGCCGGCGCCGGGGTCTCGGAGGGCTCAGCCACCGGCGTTGTCCAGGGCGGACTGGAGGGACTTCTTGTAGCCCGCGCTCGTGTAGGTGGCACCGGAGACGGCATCAATGTCGGCACTCCCTGCTGCGACGGCTTCCTGGTTGAGCTTCGGTATGGCGTTGCCGCTGACCTGGGTGGAGCGGCCGCCCTGGGGCATCTGTACGGCCTCGGCCTTGGTGATCTTGCCGTCGCTGACGGTGACACGGACCTGGACCGGCCCGTACTCCGTCTTGACGACCTCGCCCTGGACCGTCTCGCCCTCTGCCTGCGCACTGCCCGCCCCGGCCCCGGCCTCCGCGGAGCCCGACTCCTGCCCGGCGCCCGCCTCCTGGCCACCGGACTCCTGGGCCCCCGAGCCCTGCGCGCTCTTGGCCTTGTCCAGAGCGGACTGCAACGACTTCTTGTAGCCGGCGCTGGTGTACGTGGCACCGGAGACGGCGTCGATCTCGGCGCTGCCCGCCGTCACCGCCGCCTGGTTGAGCTTCGGTACGGAATTTCCGCTGATCTGGGTGGAGCGGCCGCCCTCCGGTTTCTGTACCGCCTCGGCCTTCGTGATCTTTCCGCCGCTTACGGTGATCCGGACCTGGACCGGCCCGTACTCCGTCTGCTCGACATCACCCGTGACGGTCTGGGCCTGTGCGCTGCCCGAGCCCTGCCCACCGCCACTGCCGGCCTTGTCGATGGCCGACTGGAGGGACTTCTTGTAGCCGGCGCTGGTGTAGGTGGCACCGGAGACGGCGTCGATCTCGGCGCTGCCCGCGGCGACGGCCGCCTCGTTGAGTTTGGGGACGGAATCCCCGCTGATCTGGGTGGAGCGGCCGCCCTCCGGTTTCTGTACGGCGTCGGCCTTGGTGATCTTGCCGCCGCTGACGGTGATGCGGACCTGGACGGGCCCGTACTCCGTCTGCTCGACATCACCCGTCAGCGTCTGCGTCTGCCCGTTGCCGATGGCCTGGGCACCCGCCGACCCCTGGGGCGCGACCGACTCCCCAGCGGCAGTCGGGTCCGACGACGGCTTCAGCGTCAGCAGCAGCACGATGCCGGACACGGTGGCGGCGCTGGCGAGCAGGACACGCCGAATGGGATGGCTCTTCTTCATCGCTCCTGAGCTCCTAGCTCCGATAGGTCGCGTAAGTCCCGTGCTTCCGGTCGCTCACATCTCGAACGACTCGTGATGGATGCGGCGCGTCGGCACACCCGCACCGCGCAGCGCCTCGTACACCTGCTGGGCGAACCCGGGCGGCCCGCACATGAAGACGTCGTGTTCGTCGATGTCGGGGATCTTGCGGCGCAGTGTGTCCGGCGAGATGTCGGGGCGCTCCCCCTCGGGGCTGTTCACCGCGTACATCAGCCGGGCCCCGCGCTCCTCGGCGATCGACGCCAGCTCGTCCCACAGCGCCAGATCCTGGGTGCTGTTGGCCCGGTACAGCAGCGTCAGGTCTCCGGCCGCGGCGGGCAGCGTCTCGAACAGCGCCCGCATCGGCGTGATGCCCACGCCGCCGGCCACCAGCAGCACCTTGCCGCGGCTGCGCTTGCCCGCCGTCATCGCCCCGTACGGGCCCTCGGCCCACACCCGGGTGCCAGGCTGCAGGTCGCGCAGCGCAGAGCTGTGGTCGCCGGCCGCCTTCACCGTGATGCGCAACATGTTGGGGCGGGGCGCCGCCGACAGCGAGTACGGGTGCGAGCTGAACCGCATGCCCGGCGCGAGGAACCGCCAGCGGAAGAAATGCCCGGCCTCCGCACCCATCCGGTGCAGTTTCCGCCCGCTCATCAGCACCGACGCGACCCCGGGTGCCTCCTCGATGACCGCCTCGACACGCAGCCGGTGCCGCATGTTCAGCCGGATCGGCGTGAGGATCCGGTACCACACCACCAGCGCCGTCACCGTCCCGTACAGGGCGTACCAGACGGTCTTCGCGATGGGCTCCACCACGAACTCGTTGCCCGTGGACAGCTGGTGCCAGAACGTCATGAACGTGGCCGCGTACGTCAGCAGGTGGACGTGGTACCACAGGTCGTACGGAATCCGCCGCCGCACCGGCCCCATCGAGATCAGCCCGATGAACACCAGGATGCCGGTGCCGATCGCGGCTTTGCCCATGTCCGGCAGCTGGTTGATCGAGTCGATCGTCTGCTGCACGATGTCGCCGAACGTGAGCCCGGCCTGGAGGGCGTACCCGTACATCGTCATCACGACGTGGGCGACGACCAGGGAGAGCGTGTACCGCCCGCTCATCGCGTGCCAGCGCGCCACCCGGTCCGAGCCGACCCGGCGCTCCAGCGCGGGTACCCGGGCCATCTGCAAGACGACCAACGCCATCAGGTACCCGGCGAGCAGCCCGGTGATCCGGCCCGCGGCCAGCCACTTGCTGGCGGTGTCCGCGAGGGACGGCGTGTTGCTCCACCACAGCCAGATCACTCCGGCGGCGCCCGCGAAGACGGCGAGCAACAGCGGGACGGCGGGGGAGCGTCGGGGGCGGATACGGCGCATCGTCTGGCGCCGCGCGGCGCGGCCGCCTGCGATCGTGGTGGTCACGGTTCCTCCGTGGTGGCGGGCAAGGGAGTGGGGCGTATCCCTTGGCCCTGAGATACGTGCCGCGGTGCCCGAGTGTTCAGCGGCCAAGGGAGTCCAGCGCGGACTGAAGTGACTGGCGGTAACCCTCACTCGTGTAAGTGGCTCCGGAGACCGCGTCGATGTTCGCGCCCTGCGCGCTGAGAGCCTCGCTGCCCAGCCGGGGGATGGCGTAGCCGTTGATCCGCTGGTCCCTTGGACTGCTCTGGGGATACGTCACCGCCGTGACGTCGGTGAGCCTGCCGTCCTTCACCGTGACGCGGACCTGCACGGGCCCGTACCGGGTCTGCGCCGCATCCCCCGTGGCGGTACGGGTGCCGGTGGCCGGTCCGCTCGACGCGCTGCCTGACGGAGCGGGCAAGGCGACGGCGCCGGTGGACGGTGACGGCGCCGGTGAGGCAAGGGCCGGTGCCGTGTGCGGCTTCAGCGACAGCACCAGCACCACCCCGGAGACGGTGGCCGCGCTCGTCAGCACGATGCGGCGCAGCGGACGGTTCTTCTTCAGCGCGTGCACGTCGGCCTCACAGTTCGAACGACTCGTGGTGGATACGGCGGTCCGGCACCCCGGCGGTGCGCAGCGCCTCGTAGAGCTCCCGGGCGAGCCCGTGCGGACCGCACAAGTACACGTCGCGCTCGGCGATGTCGGGCACGGCCGCCCGCAGGGACCCGGAGGTCAGGTTCGGACGCTGCCCCTGCGGACCGTTGAGCGCGTAGAGCAGGCGCGCCCCGCGCCACTGCGCGACGGCCTCCAGTTCGCCGCCCAGGGCGAGGTCCTCGGCCGTGCGTGCCCGGTAGAGGAGGGTGACGTCACCGGGCAGAGTCTCGAACAGCGCCCGCAGCGGAGTGATGCCGACCCCGCCCGCGATGAGCAACGCCTTGGACGCGGTGCGCCGCTCGGCGGTCAGCGACCCGTACGGGCCCTCCGCCCACACGCGGGTGCCCGGCCGCAGCAGGGAGACGGCCGCGCTGTGGTCGCCGAGCGCCTTGACCGTGATGCGCAGCCGGTCCTGCCGGGGCGGAGCGGACAGGGAGTACGGCGTGGAGGTGCGGCGCAGCCCCCGCGCGAGGAACCGCCAGCGGAAGAACTGCCCCGGCAGCACCCCCAGCTCGTCCAGCCGCCGGCCGCGCATGACGACCGACAACACACCGGGCGCCTCCTCGTACACGGCCTCCACCCGCAGCCGGTGCCGCAGGTTGAGCCGTATCGGCGTAAGGACGCGGAACCACACGACCAGAGCCGCCACGCCCAGGTAGAGCGCGTACCAGGCGAGCTGCGCCATCTCGTTGCCGGTGAAGTCGGCGCCGAGCGCGAGCTGGTGGCCGAACGCGAGGAAAACGGCGGCGTACGTCAGCAGGTGCACGTAGTACCAGAACTCGTGGCGGACCCGGCGGCGTACGGCACGCATCGAGGTGATCCCCACCGCGAACAGGAGCACGGTGCCTGCGGTGGCCTTGAGCATCTCCGGGTAGTCGAGTACCACCGAAACCGCCTCGCGCAGGATCGAGAAGCCGTCCTGTGCGGCGTACCCGGCGAGGATCAGCACCACGTGGGCCACCAGCAGGCAGACCGTGTACCGGCCCGCTCTCGCGTGCCAGCGTGCCACCCGGTCCGAGCCGATCCGCCGCTCCAGCAGCGGGACCCGCGCCATCAGCCCGACCAGCACCGCACAGGCGTACCCGGACAGCAGCCCCGTGATCCGTCCCGCCCCGGTCAGCCAGCCCGCCGCGCCCACGACCGAGCCGGTGTCCTGCCACCACAGCGCGACGACAGCCGCGGCCCCGGCCCACACGAGCCCCAGCAGGGGGCCCGCGGGAGAGCGCCGGGCCGCCGTGGGAGGCGGATGCTGCGGCGGGGCCATGGGCGTGCTCATGGACGTCGTCATGGCCGGAACTGTGCCGCCCGAACTTCTGAGCGGGCTCTGAGCGACGGCCGCGACCAGCGCCTTCAGAGGAAACTCAGAGCGTGAGGCGTCGCGGAACACTCCCGGCAGGGGTGATGCTGGAAGGCGCCATGAACGCACGCTCCGGCCGCCCGGCCCTCACCCGCCCCGACGGCACCCCCGTCCGCGTCCTCGTCGTCGACGACGACCCGGACCTCGCCGAGGTGCTCTCCGGCGCCCTGCGCTACGAGGGCTGGGAGGTGCGGACGGCCGGCGACGGCGCGTCGGCCGTCGCCGGGGCCCGCGAGCTGCTGCCCGACGCCGTCGTCCTCGACGTGATGCTCCCGGACACCGACGGCTTCGCCGTGCTGCGCTCCCTGCGCGCGGTGCGACCGGACGTCTGCGTGCTCTTCCTGACCGCCCGGGACGCCGTCGAGGACCGCATCGCGGGCATCACCGCGGGCGGCGACGACTACGTGACCAAACCGTTCAGCCTGGAGGAGGTCGTCGCCCGGCTGCGGGGACTGCTGCGCCGCGCGGGCATGGCCCGGCAGCTGGAGGAGGGCCCCCGGCTGGTCGTCGGTGACCTCGCCATGGACGAGGAGGCCCGTGAGGTGACCCGGGCCGGCGAGCTGATCGGGCTGTCCCCGACCGAGTTCGAGCTGCTGCGCTTCCTGATGCGCAACCCGAGACGGGTGCTCAGCAAGACCCAGATCCTCGACCGGGTCTGGTCGTACGACTTCGGCGGCCAGGCCCATGTCGTGGAGCTGTACATCTCCTACCTGCGCAAGAAGGTGGACGCCGGCCGGCCGCCCATGATCCACACGGTGCGGGGCGCCGGGTACGTGCTCAAACCGGTGGCCCGGTGAAGCGGGGGGCGTGGCTGCGCGGGTGTGTGCGGGCGGTGGGGCGCCTGGGCCCTGTGTCGAAAGTGGCGTCGTCCGCCCGAAGGGCGGGCCGGGAGGCGGCGATGGGGGTCCCCCCGCGCGAGCTCGGGTTCGAGCGTGGGGGAGCGTGCTCTCGGCGTGCCGGGCGCAAGACCCCGTTGATGGACCGGACGTACTTGGGCCTTCGCCCGGTGCGGCGAGTGGGGGCACCTCCCACGCCCTTGAGGCAGCGGGGGAGCGTTCCAGGCGTCGCCCGGCAGGCGCCACTTTCGACACAGGGCCTGGCGTCACGGCTGCCCTGGCCCCGCACACTGCGGGCACGGCTCACCGCCGGACTGGTGGTGCTCCTCACCGTCAGTTGCGCCGCGGTCGGCGTCGCCGCCGTGGTCGAGCTGGAACACTTCCTCACCGGCCGAGTCGACCAGCAGCTCAGCGAGGCCGGGGTCCGCTTCCCGGAGAGCCTGGAGCACAACGGACGCTCCCGGTCCGACCACGACGGCGACGAACACGGGGACACCCGCAGAATGGCGACGGGCACGTTCGGCGCCCGACTGGCCGACGGCGTGGTCACCAGCGCGGCGGTGGTGCGCCCCGGCGACTCCACCACGGGCCTGGACGTCACCCTGACCGCGAAGGACGAGGCGGCACTCGTCGCCCTCCCGGTCGACGGCAGGGGCCACACCGTCGACCTGTCGTCCCTGAACGAGTACCGGGTCGTCGCCGACAAGGGCGCGGACGGCGACGTACTGATCACGGGGCTCCCCCTGGAACCGGTGAACACCGCCGTCCGCCGCCTGGAGCTGGTCGCCACGATCGTCTTCGGCGCCGCCCTGGTGACCACCGGGCTCGCGGGTGCCGTGTGGGTGCGCTGGTCGCTGCGCCCGCTCGGGCGGGTCACCGCGACCGCGACCCGGGTCAGCGAACTCCCTCTGGCCAGCGGCGACGTGGCCCTGCCGCCACGGGCCCCCGAGTCCGACCCGCACGGCGAGGTGGGGCAGGTCGCCACCGCCTTCAACCGGATGCTCGGCCATGTCGAGGACGCCCTGACCAAGCGCCATGCGAGCGAGGAGCGGCTGCGCAGCTTCGCCGCCGACGCCAGCCACGAGCTGCGCACCCCGGTGGCGTCCGTGCGCGGGCACGCCGAACTCGCCCTGCTGCACCCCGGCCCCGTGCCCCCGAAGGTCACACGGGCGCTGATACGCATCGCTGCCGAGTCGGCACGCATGGGCGAGATGGTCGACGACCTGCTGCTGCTGGCCCGCCTCGACGCGGGCCGGCCGCTGGAGCGGGACCCCGTGGACCTCACGCGTCTGGTCCTCGACGCGGTCACCGACGCGCGAGCCGCCGGACCGGGTCACGGCTGGGCGCTGGAGCTGCCCGAGGAACCCTTCACGGTGCCGGGCGACGCCCACCGGCTCCACCAGGTACTGGCCAACCTGCTGGCCAACGCGCGCGCCCACACGCCCGCCGGTACCAAGGTGACCGTGTCCCTGGAGTCCGGTGCCGCCGAGGCCGTCCTGACGGTCCACGACGACGGCCCGGGCGTGCCCGACGAGGTCCGGCACAGTGTCTTCGAACGCTTCGCCCGCGCCGACCGTCGTCGTACGGCGGGCTCCGGCGCCGGTGCGGGGCTCGGCCTGTCGATCGTGGCGGCGGTGACGGAGGCACACGGAGGCGGTGTCACCCTGGAGAGCAGGCCGGGATCGACGACGTTCACGGTACGGCTGCCCGCCGGCACGGAGTGACCCTTCAGACCGGGTGACCCTTCGGACCGGCTAGTACCGGGTGATCGCCGTGGGCCCGCTCGTCGTGCCGATCGCGATGTGCGGCCCCCGCCCCGGGTCGGCCCAGGCGAGGATCCGCCGCATCGCGTCCCGCGGCACCGAGACACAACCCGCCGTCGGCCCCTTCCCGTTGACGTGCAGGAAGATGCCGGCGCCGCGCTCCCGCACCGGCTGGGCGTAGTTGAAGCCGATGACGTAGGCGTACGCGTACTGCGTGCCGTACGTGACGAGGTGCTCGGACTCGGTGGCGCGGCAGTCGGGGGCGAGGGGCTCGGTCCAGCGGTTGTAGGAGCGGGACGCGTTGTCCTGGCACCACCAGGAGTCCTGGCGGACACGGCGGTACGGGGCCGTGGTGCCGTCGGGGGCCTCCTCGATCCCGAAGGCGTACGGGAGGTCGTACAGGCCGGTGGGCGTCGTGTTGGTCCCCTGTGTGCGGGAGCCGCCCTCGGCGAGCCCCTTGGCACCGAAGCGCGCGGCGGCGGACCCCGCCTTCTCCCAACCGCCGTCGCGCCGGTCCCACCACGTGACCGTGCCCGTCGTCGACGAGGTGTCCGAGGCCTCGGCGGTGATCAGTTGGGTGCCGCCGCCGGTGTCGGCCATCCGCTCGGGCAGGGGCGCCTGGCCCGGGGGCGCGGCACCGAGCAGGAGGGAGGCGGCGGCGAGGACGGCGGCTACGGCAGGGCGCATGCCTCAGACGCTAGAGGGAGGCAGCGGCAGCGGCAGCCCGGGTAGGCCATCCAGGCTCGTCGCGATGTGCTCCTTCTTGGCGAAGTAGGCGCTGAGCGAGGCGTCGTCCTCCCGCGCGAAGCGCTTGCCGTGCAGGTCACGGTCCTCGTCGTACGTCATGAAGGGCACCGCGTAGCCGCAGGAGTCGCGCACGAGGTCGGCCCGTACGACGATGATCGCGCGCAGGCCGTGCACGGTCGGGTCGATGTCCGGGAAGTGCGCGAGCAGATCGGGGAAGCGCGGGTCGTCACGGAAGACGGGCTCGCCGCGGCCGTGCACGCGGACGATGTTCGGCGGGCCCTGGAAGGCGCACCACATGAGGGTGACGCGGCCGTTCTCGCGCAGATGGGCGATGGTCTCGGCGTTGCTGCCGGCGAAGTCCAGGTAGGCGATGGTCAGCTCGTCGATCACCGCGAAGGAGCCCTTGAGGCCCTTGGGGGAGAGGTTGACCGTGCCGTCGGCGGAGAGGGGAGCGGTCGCCGTGAAGAAGACGGGCTGGGCCTCGATGAACGTACGCAGGCGGCCGTCGATGCGCTCGTAGGTCTTTCCCATGTCAAACGATTGTCCGGGAAGGCCTTTCGCTTGTCTAACGATTTGCGGTGCTGTCGGCGGACGCGTGACCTGTCGGACGGGCGGCGGTCTGTCAGACGAGCGGTCCGGCGGACCGCCCGGTCCGGCAGACGTGCGGTCCGGCAGACCCGCGGTCGTGGTTCAGGCGGAACCACGCCGTGGCCGCCCCGGCCGGCGCGCGGGGCGGCCACGGCAGCCTGGTTACTGGTTCAGCTCGCAGGCGGCGAGGGCTTCGAGGCCCTCGGGCTTCTCGGCGGCGCGGCCGATGGCGGTCTCGATGCGGTTGAGGGCGGCGACGCGCTTGTCCTCGAGGGGGCCGAGGATGGCGTTCTGGACGAAGTTGGCGCCGCCCTGGCCGACGGTGTCGACGAGTCGCTGGTTGGCTTCCTGGATCTGGGTGTCGAGGAGCGCGAGGTTGCTGTCGACCTCGGCCTGGGCGGAGGCGGGGATCTCCGGCAGTGAGCCCTCCACGGCCGGGCAGTTGATCGTGCCCGCGGCACCACCGCCCGCCGCGTCTCCGGCGTCCGCGGCACCGCCACCCGCCGCGTCGCCCGCGTCAGCGGCACCGCCGGCGTTCCCGGCGTCACCTGCTTCCCCCGCGGCGTCGCCGCCGGCCGCGTCGCCTGCCGCCCCGCCCGGCTCGGCCGCGGCGTCCCCGCCGGCTCCCGCCTCCTCGCCGGCCGCCGCGCCCCCGGCGGCGTCGAGGGTGCAGGTAGCGAGGGCTTCGAGGCCCTCGGGCTTCTCGGCGGCGCGGCCGATGGCGGTCTCGATGCGGTTGAGGGCGGCGACGCGCTTGTCCTCGAGGGGGCCGAGGATGGCGTTCTGGACGAAGTTGGCGCCGCCCTGGCCGACGGTGTCGACGAGTCGCTGGTTGGCTTCCTGGATCTGGGTGTCGAGGAGCGCGAGGTTGCTGTCGACCTCGGCCTGGGCGGAGGCGGGGATCTCCGGCAGGGAGCCCTCCACCGCCGGGCAGCTGATCGTGCCGGGTGAGGCGTTGGCCGACGCGCCGTCATTGCTCTGGGACGTCTCCCCGGCCAAGGCGGACCCGGCGATCACCGCCCCTGACAACACCACAGCGGCGGCGCCGCCGATCATGAAGACGCGGCGCTTGTGGTACTTCGGAAGAGCCCTGGACATGCGGATGCCTCACTCGGGGTCGGGGGGTGGGGGCCGTCCGTCGGTCAGCGGAAACGGCCCGGTCCTCTGGTTCCTCTGCTTACAAACGCGGCGCCTGCGTTCGGGGAGAGGTACGAGAAAGCGCATTCCATCGTTCAACGGCTTCCGAAGTTTCCGTTCAACTTCTTTCAATCCGGCCGCGCCCGACGCCGCGGATGTGCGCGAATGCCCTGGTCGGCGCCCGAAAGCCCGCCCCCGGCCCGGATGTGCCCGCAGCCGCGTCACGCACCCCAGATTGACGAATCATGCAGAGCTCTGCATACTCATGCATATCAGCGATGTGGCATGACGACTGCAGCAGGAGGAGAAACCCGTGACCGAGCGCGTCGTACTCGCCTACTCGGGCGGTCTGGACACCTCCGTCGCCATCGGCTGGATCGCCGAGGAGACGGGCGCCGAGGTCATCGCCGTCGCGGTCGACGTCGGCCAGGGCGGCGAGGACCTGGACGTCATCCGCAAGCGCGCGCTCGCCTGCGGTGCCGTCGAGGCCGAGGTCGCGGACGCCCGGGACGAGTTCGCCGAGGAGTACTGCCTCCCGGCGATCAAGGCCAACGCCCTCTACATGGACCGCTACCCGCTGGTCTCCGCGCTTTCCCGGCCGACGATCGTCAAGCACCTCGTCGCCGCCGCCAGGAAGCACGGCGCCGCCACCGTCGCCCACGGCTGCACCGGCAAGGGCAACGACCAGGTCCGTTTCGAGTCCGGCATCGTCGCCCTCGCCCCCGACCTCAAGTGCATCGCCCCCGTCCGTGACTACGCGATGACGCGCGACACGGCGATCGCGTTCTGCGAGGAGAAGAAGCTCCCGATCGCGACCACCAAGAAGTCCCCGTACTCCATCGACCAGAACGTCTTCGGGCGCGCCGTCGAGACCGGCTTCCTGGAGGACATCTGGAACGGCCCGATCGAGGACATCTACGAGTACACGCAGAACCCCGCCACGCCCCGCGAGGCCGACGAAGTGGTCATCTCCTTCAAGGCGGGCGTCCCCGTCGCGATCGACGGCAGGCCCGTCACCGTCCTCCAGGCCATCCAGCAGCTCAACGAACGCGCGGGTGCCCAGGGCATCGGCCGGATCGACATGGTCGAGGACCGCCTGGTCGGCATCAAGTCCCGTGAGGTGTACGAGGCTCCGGGCGCCATCGCCCTGATCACCGCCCACCAGGAACTGGAGAACGTCACCGTCGAACGCGAACTCGCCCGCTACAAGCGGCAGGTCGAGCAGCGCTGGGGCGAACTCGTCTACGACGGCCTGTGGTTCTCCCCGCTCAAGCGCGCCCTGGACGGCTTCATCAACGAGGCCAACCAGCAGGTCGACGGCGACATCCGGATGACCCTCCACGGCGGCCGAGCCGTCGTCACCGGCCGGCGCTCCGAGTCCTCGCTCTACGACTTCAACCTCGCCACCTACGACACCGGCGACACGTTCGACCAGTCCGCGGCCAAGGGCTTCATCGACATCTACAGCCTGTCGTCGAAGATCGCGGCCAAGCGGGACCTGACGTAAGCCAGGTCCGCCCGGCGTGAACCTCACACGCACTAGCGTCTCTGATTGGCCAGAGAGTCTGAGTGTTGCCAGGATGTGAGCCAATCGCCTTCGTGCCCTGGTGCTGAACGGCAGGAGCCGTCAGTCCGCGTGGCACGTCCCTCCGGACGCTGGTCGGTGAGGTCATGTGACCGCACCAAGGAGGGTGCCCGACGTCGCCTGGGCGTAGGGCGTGCACGTGACACTCTGCCATGTGATCGCTACGTTTAGCTAATCTGTTTGGCCGCTTACTCACCCACACCTGAGGAGGCGGCGGCACATCCACACCCTTCGAGGAGCAACGCAAGTGAGCAGCAACAGCGGTGACGTACGGCTCTGGGGCGGCCGTTTCGCCGACGGTCCCGCCGAGGCCCTGGCCAGGCTGTCCGCCTCCGTCCACTTCGACTGGCGGCTCGCGCCGTACGACATCGCCGGTTCGCGTGCCCACGCGCGCGTGTTGCACAAGGCGGGCCTGCTCACCCAGGACGAGCTGACGCGGATGATCGCCGGCCTCGACCAGCTCGAAGCGGATGTCGCCGACGGCTCCTTCGTGGGCACCATCGCCGACGAGGACGTTCACACCGCCCTGGAGCGCGGCCTGCTGGAGCGCCTGGGTCCCGACCTCGGCGGCAAGCTGCGCGCCGGCCGGTCCCGCAACGACCAGGTCGCGACCCTGTTCCGTATGTACCTGCGCGACCACGCCCGCACCGTCGGCGGTCTGATCGCCGAGCTCCAGGACGCCCTGGTCGGCCTGGCCGAGGCCCACCCGGACGTCGCCATGCCGGGCCGCACCCACCTCCAGCACGCCCAGCCGGTGCTCTTCGCCCACCACGTCCTCGCGCACGTCCAGTCGCTGTCCCGGGACGCCGAGCGGCTGCGCCAGTGGGACGAGCGGACGGCCGTGTCGCCGTACGGCTCGGGTGCTCTCGCGGGCTCCTCCCTCGGCCTCGACCCGGAGGCCGTCGCCAAGGACCTCGGCTTCGAGCACGGCAGTTCGGGCAACTCCATCGACGGCACGGCCTCCCGTGACTTCGTCGCCGAGTTCGCCTTCATCACCGCGATGATCGGCGTGAACCTCTCCCGGATCGCCGAGGAGGTCATCATCTGGAACACGAAGGAGTTCTCCTTCGTGACCCTGCACGACGCGTTCTCGACGGGCTCGTCGATCATGCCGCAGAAGAAGAACCCGGACATCGCGGAGCTGGCCCGCGGCAAGAGCGGCCGTCTCATCGGCAACCTCACGGGCCTGATGGCGACCCTCAAGGCCCTGCCCCTGGCCTACAACCGCGACCTCCAGGAGGACAAGGAGCCGGTCTTCGACTCCATCGACCAGCTGGAGGTCCTGCTCCCCGCGTTCACCGGCATGATGGCCACGCTGACCGTCCACCGCGAGCGCATGGAGGAGCTGGCCCCGGCCGGGTTCTCCCTCGCCACCGACATCGCCGAGTGGCTGGTCAAGCAGGGCGTGCCCTTCCGTGTCGCGCACGAGGTCGCCGGCGAGTGCGTCAAGGCCGCCGAGGCCGAGGGCAAGGAGCTGGACGAGCTGACCGACGACCAGTTCGCCAAGATCTCGGCCCATCTGACCCCCGAGGTCCGCTCGGTGCTCAACGTGCCGGGCGCGCTCGCCTCCCGCAACGGACGCGGCGGTACGGCCCCCAGCGCGGTCGCCGTCCAGCTCGCCGAGGTCAAGGCGGACGTGGCGGCGCAGCACGCGTGGGCGACAGCCAAGGCCAAGCCGTAGGGGCGCGGGGCTGTAACAATGTGCGGCTCCGCCGCGTGGGCGCGACAAGCCACGACGGAGCCGCACCCGCCAGAGCCCCGTGCGAACCAGGTTCTGAGGCGGGAGCCGAAAGGTCATCGCGGGTTACGTTGGTCGGTAGCCGTATGGAGCCGACCGAACGGAGCCCGCGATGCCCTTCGCCCGACTGGCCTCAACAACGACCCCCACCTGCCACATCGGACTAGGTCTCGCCGCCGTCGGCCGCCCCGGCTACATCAACCTCGGCCGGGAGGAGGACCTCCCGGCCGAACGCACCGTCGACGCGCTGCGCGCCCGCAGCCACGAACTCCTCGACGCCGCCTACGCCCAGGGCGTCCGCTACTTCGACGTGGCACGCTCCTACGGCCGCGCGGAGGAGTTCCTCGCCGACTGGCTGACGGCCCGCCCCGACGTCGACGACGTCGTGATCGGCAGCAAATGGGGCTACACCTACACCGCGGACTGGCGCACCGACGCGGAGAAGCACGAGGTCAAGGACCACAGCGTCCAGACGTACGAGCGGCAGCGCGCCGAGAGCGAGGCACTCCTCGGTGACAGGCTCGACCTGTACCAGATCCACTCGGTGACCCCGGACAGCCCGGCCCTCACCGACAAGGAGCTCCACGCCAGGCTGGCCGAGGCCGCGGCGCAGGGCACCACGGTCGGCTTCTCCACCAGCGGACCCGCCCAGGCCGAGGCGATCCGCGCCGCGCTCGCCGTGACCGTCGACGGCGAGCCCCTCTTCCGTACCGTGCAGTCCACGTACAACGCCCTGGAGACCTCGGCCGCCCCGGCGCTCGCCGAGGCGCACGAGGCCGGCCTCACCGTGATCGTCAAGGAGGGCATGGCCAACGGGCGCCTGGCCGGACCGCACGCCCCCGACGCGGTCAGGGCCGTCGCCGAACAGGCCGGACTGGGTGCCGACGCGGTCGCCCTCGCCCTCGTGCTGCGCCAGCCGTGGGCGGGTGTCGTGCTGTCCGGCGCGGCGACCGCCGTCCAGCTCGCCTCCAACCTGCACGCCGCCGTCGTCGACCTCGACGACGACCAGCTGGCCCGCCTCGCCGCACTCACTGAGGAACCGGCCGTGTACTGGGAGCGGCGCGGCCGGCTGCCCTGGCACTGAGGTCGACCCGCCCGAAGGGTCATGAGACGCCCATGCCCGCAATGAGACATCAATGTCTCATGTGCGTTATGGTTGTCTCATGGCCCTCGATCGTGACCACGTGCTGCGCAGCGCCGCCGCCCTGCTGACCCGGAAATCCACCGCCACCATGGACGAGGTCGCCAAGGCGGCCGGGATCAGCCGGGCCACGCTGCACCGCCACTTCGCCGGGCGCGACGCCCTCGTCCGGGCGCTCGAGTCGCTCGGCATCGAGGAGTGCGAGTCCGCCCTGGACGCGGCCCGCCTCGACGAGGGACCGGCGTGCGACGCCGTACGGCGCCTCGTCCGGGAGCTCGAACCCGCCGCCGGGCTGCTCGCCTTCCTCTACGGCGAGTACCAGCTGTTCGAGGGCGAGAGCCAGAACGAGGGCTGGGCCCGGCTCGACGCCCGGATCGCCGCGCTGTTCCGGCGCGGCCAGGAGAGCGGCGAGTTCCGTATCGACCTCACCCCCGCCTGGCTCACAGAGGCCCTGTACGGGCTCATCGCCTCCGCCGCCTGGGCCGTACTCGACGGCCGGGTGGCCGGCAAGGACTTCCAGTTCATGATCGTCGAGCTGCTGCTCGGCGGCGCACTACGGAGAGAGGAACCATGACCAGCGCCCTGCGGGCCGCGGCCACGACCGAGGTGGTGAAGCGCCCGGGCCGCTGGCTCGCGCTCGGCGTCCTCGTGCTCGCCGTGCTGCTCGTGGCCGTCGACGCGACCGTCCTCGGTCTCGCCACGCCGTACATCAGCGAGGACCTGAAGCCCTCGGGCACCCAGCTGCTGTGGATCGGCGACGTCTACTCGTTCGTGATCGCGGGCCTGCTCGTCTCCATGGGCAGCCTCGGCGACCGCATCGGCCGCAAGAGGCTGCTGCTGATCGGCGCCACGGCCTTCGGCGCGGTATCCGTGCTCAACGCCTACGCGACGACACCGGAGTTGATGATCCTGGCGCGGGCGCTGCTCGGTGTCGCGGGCGCGACCCTGATGCCCGCCACGCTCGCCCTGATCCGGAACCTCTTCCACGACCCGCGCGAACGCAGCCTCGCCGTCGGCGTCTGGGGCGCCACCGCCTCCGCCGGCGCGGCGGTCGGCCCGGTCGTCGGAGGCTTCCTGCTCGAACACTTCTGGTGGGGCTCGGTCTTTCTGATCAACCTGCCGGTGATGGCCGTTCTCGTCGTCGTCGGCGCCAGGCTGCTGCCCGAGTCGCGCGATCCGGCTCCCGGTCCCTGGGACCTGACCAGCGTCGCGCTGTCGCTCGTCGGCATGATCGGCGTCGTCTACGCGGTGAAGGAGCTTGCGGCCCACGGCCCGTCACCGGGCGCGCTGGGTGCCGCCGCGCTCGGCGCGGGCGCCCTCTACCGGTTCGTCCGGCGTCAACTCACGCTGCCCACACCGCTGCTGGACATGCGGCTGTTCGCCAACCGCGGGTTCTCCGGAGCCGTGCTCGCCGATCTGCTGAGCGTCCTCGGCCTGTCGGGGCTGGTGTTCTTCCTGTCGCAGTATCTGCAACTCGTCCAGGGCATGCGCCCGTTCGAGGCGGGGCTCGCCGAACTGCCCGCCGCCGTCGGCGCGGTGGTGGCCGGACTGGTCGCGGGCTCGTGCGCCCGGAGGTTCTCCGTACGGTCCGTGGTCACGGGCGGACTCGCGGCGGTCGGACTGGCGCTCGCCGCACTCACCCTCCTCGACCGGTCCACCGGCTACCCGCTGATCGGTACCGCGCTGCTGGTGGTCGGTCTCGGGGCGGGCTTCTCGTTCACCGTGACCGCCGACGTGATCCTCTCCAGCGTGCCCAGGGAACAGTCGGGCGCCGCGTCCGCGGTGTCGGAGACCGCGTACGAGTTGGGCGCGGCCCTGGGCATCGCCCTGCTCGGCTCGATCGTCACCGGTGTGTACCGGGGCTTCCCGGCCCCGCCAGGCACCCCGGCCGCGGCGCACGAGTCCCTCGGCGGTGCCGTCGAGGTGGCGTCGGCCCTGCCCGCGGACAGCGCGCACGCGCTCATGGCGGCGGCCCGCGAGGCCTTCGTCGACGGTCTCGCCCTCGCGGCGGGCAGCGGCGCGGCGGTACTGCTGGCAGCGTCGGTGGCGTCCTGGTTCCTGCTGCGCGGGCAACGGTTGGAGGACGGGGCCGAGCACCCCTGAGGGAGGGGGTGTGCCTCTGGCAGAGGGCGCGCCCCTGAGAGCCCACCGACGGAAGCGCCCCTTCAGGGGGCGCTTCATCAGAGGCGCGGGGCTGTGACATTGTGCGGCTCCGCCCCGATGGGTCCCCCTGTTCATGAGGGTTCCCCCGCTCGAGCGAAGCCGAGAACGTGGGGGAGCGACCAGCTACAACGAACCCGCAGCCGACGAACGACCTGCAGTCTCCTGTCCAGCGGAGCGTCAGGCGGCCTCTTTGGCCTTCGTCGCGTACATGTCCACGTACTCCTGTCCCGACAACTGCATGACCTCGGCCATCACGGAGTCGGTCACCGCGCGCAGCACATACCGGTCGCGGTCCATCCCCTCGTACCGAGAGAACTCCATCGCCTCACCGAACCGCACCGTGACCCGCCGGGGCCGCGGCAACCCCGCACCCCCCGGCTGAATCTTGTCCGTGCCGATCATCGCGAACGGCACCACCGGCGCACCGGTCATCAGCGTGAGGCGAGCGATGCCCGTACGCCCGCGGTACAGGCGCCCGTCGGGCGAGCGCGTGCCCTCCGGGTAGATGCCGAACATCCGGCCGTCCTCCAGCACCCGCCGCCCGGTCATCAGCGCCGCGACACCGCCCCGGCCGCCGTCGCGGTCGACGGGGATCATGCCGACTCCGGTGAAGAACCAGGCCATCAGCCGGCCCTTGAACCCCTTGCCGGTGACGTACTCGTCCTTGCCGATGAAGAACACCTGCCGGTGGCACACCAGCGGAAGGATCATAGAGTCGATGAACGTGAGGTGGTTGCCGGCGAGGATCACCGGGCCGTCCCCCGGGATGTGCTCCGCACCTTCCACCCGTGGGCGGAACATCAGACGCATGATCGGTCCGAGCACTGCCTTGATGAGCGCGAAGCGGGACAACGGGCCCTCCGGTGTCAAGGGGTTCGATAGGAGTCTGTGCAGGTGAGGACGATACTCGCGGTTCCCGGGGTCTCGCACATCGGGTTCACGGACTGGATACGTACTGTTGACGTAGTTTTACCTGCGGTTGCGCCCCGATGAGCGTTTCCACGGCGGGGCCGTTCGTGTGACGGAGATCGCGCCGCGTTCTCCGCCGGGTACCCCCGGCCGCCCGGCCCAAGCCGGCGGAGCGTCAACTCATCTGTCCCGCAAGGCATCCGGACGACATCCAGCGTCATCCGGGTGTTCCGTCACGGGTCTCCCGTACGTCATCTCGCGCCACCTACGATCGTCCCGCTTTGACAGGTGCAGGGCGTCTTGTGAAGGAGTGCCGTTATGGGGACGCAGGAGTCGTACGAGCAGCAGGACCGGGGGACGGGGCGGCGGGCGCTGCTCGGGGCCGCGGTGCTCGGTGCGGGCGGAGCGGTTCTCGGGCTGGCCGGCACGGCGGGAGCCGCCGACGCCCGGCCGGCGAGCGGCGGGCTGAAGAGCCTGCCCGTGCCGACGATCATCGGCCACCGCGGGGCCAGCGGCTACCGGCCCGAGCACACGTTCGGCTCCTACCAGCTGGCCCTCGACATGGGTGCCGACATCGTCGAGGCCGGTGACCTGGTGCCCACCAAGGACGGTCACCTCGTCTGCCGCCACGAGCCGGAGATCGGCGGCACCACGGACGTCGCGAGCCGCCCCGAGTTCGCCGGCCGCAGGACCACGAAGATGCTGGACGGCGTCTCCACCACCGGCTGGTTCACCGAGGACTTCACGCTCGCCGAGCTGAAGACGCTGCGCGCCATCGAGCGCATCCCGGCCAACCGCCCGCACAGCACCCTCTACAACGGTCGCTGGGAGATCCCCACCTTCGAAGAGGTCCTGAAGTGGCAGGACGAGCAGACCCGTAAGCGCGGCAAGCAGGTCTGGATCTACCCCGAGCTCAAGCACCCCACCTACTTCCGGGAGCTCGGCCTGGGCCTGGAGGAGCGGGTCGCCAAACTGCTGCGCAAGTACGGCAAGGACAGGCGGAACGCGCCGGTCATCCTGCAGTCCTTCGAGCCGACCAGCGTCCAGCGCCTGAACAAGCTCATCGACAACCCCCTCGTCGTCCTGCTCTCCGGCGCGAACACCCGCCCCTGGGACTTCGTCGTGACGGGCGACCCGCGCACGGTCGCCGACCTGATCAAGCCCCAGGGCCTGCGGGAGATCGCCGGCTACGCCCAGGGCATCGGCCCGACGCTCGACCTGGTCATCCCGAAGGACGCGAGCGGCAACCTCGGCACGCCCACCACGCTCGTCGCCGACGCCCACAAGGTGGGCCTGGTCCTGCACCCGTACACGATGCGCAACGAGAACCCGTTCCTCCCGGCGAACTTCCGCAAGGGAACGGACGCGGACGCCTACGGCGACGCCTTCGGAGCCTTCAAGGCGTACTTCGCCACGGGCATCGACGGCGTCTTCACCGACAACCCGGACACCGGTCTCCTGGCCCGCGAGGATTTCGTCAACGGCTGAGCCACAGGCCCCGTTGGGGTGACAGACGGCCGCTCGGGCAACCCTGCCCCGGGCGGCCGTCGTCGTGCCGGTTGTGACACACGACCTGGTTGCCGCCCTGCGCCCGCTGCTCACCGCCGAGGCCTCGGCCGAGGCGCACGCCTGGGGAGCCGAGCCGGGCGACCTGGAACAGGCGGTCTGGCTCCGCCTCCTGGAGCGCCTCGACGCGGAGGGGCCACCCGAGGACCCGCAGGGGTGGCTGCGCCGGGCCGTCCGCTCCGAGGTGCGCCGCACCCGCCGTACGACCCGCAGGGAACGGCGGTACGGCGAGTGCGACGAGCCCGCCGACGACCGCGACCACGGCCCCGAGCAACTGGCCCTCAACGCCGCCCGCCGCCGGGCGCTTCACGCGGCGGTGCGCCGACTGCCGGGGCGTTGTCCCCGGCTGCTCGCGGCGCTCCTGTCTCCCCAGGACCTTACGTACCGTGAGATCGCGGGTGAGTTGGGTATCTCACAGGGGAGCCTTGGGCCGGAACGTTCCAGATGTCTGGGATGTCTGCGTCGTTTGCTCGCTGCGGAGGTTGCGGCCCGCGAACCGCGGGGATAGGAGTGGGGGACAACAGGCGACAGGTGAGCGGGAGGCGTGCACACATGGGCATGAGCGTGACCATCTCCGTGGCGACCGAGCAGGATGCCGAGCAGATCTTCAGGCTGCAGTACCTGTGCTTTCAGAGTGAAGCCGCGCTGTACGGCAACTACCGCATCGAGCCGCTCGTCCAGCCTCTCGAATCGGTCCGTGAAGCGGTCGCCGCGGACTGCGTGTTCGTGGCCCGACTGGGTGACGAGGTGGTCGGCTCCGTCCACGGCAGCATCGACGAGGACGGCGCCGCGTCCATCGGCAAGCTCTGCGTCCATCCGCGCCTCCAGGGCCACGGGATAGGCGCCCGGCTCCTCCGCGCGGCAGAATCCGCCCTCGCCGAGGAGCGCGGCGCCACGAGGTTCCGCCTCCACACGGGTCACCGCAGCGAAGGGAACCTGCGGCTGTACCGGCGGGTGGGATACGAGACGGTGGGCACGTCGAAGGGCGAGGACGGGGTCCCGATGATCGTCCTGGAGAAGACGGCCCCTGCGGGGAGCTACGCGGCGACGGCGTAAGGTCGCGCTTCCTACCGCGCACCCTTCCGCAACCAGTACACGGCGGAAAGCGGCAGCAGTACGGGAATGAACAGGTATCCCATCCCGTAGTCCGACCACACGGTCGCGTCCGGGAACGCGGACGGCTCCACGAGCGTCCACGTCCCCACGACCAGCACGCCCAACAGCTCGGCGGCGCAGCACACGAGTGCCGCCTTGCGGGCGGTCTCCCCTCCCCGCACCAGTGAGTACGTGATGAACCCGTACACCAGGCCGGCCACCGCGGACAGCGAGTACGCGAGTGGCGCATGCTCGAACTCCGTGGAGATCTGCACCGCGGAGCGCGACACCGCACCGACGACCATCACGCCGTACAGCCAGACCAGCAGCATGCCCGGCCCCTTGATGAGCCGCGTTCGCTCCCCGGCCTCCTCGGAGGTCGCCATCTCAGCCTCCCCAGATGTCGTAGAGCCGTACTTGGAGCACGGCGAGCACCACGCCGCCGGCCGCGACGGTCACGCTGCCCCAGCGCGTGCGTTCGGCGAGTGACATGAAACCGGCCACGGGAACGCAGGCCAGCGCCCCGAGCAGATACGCCACGAAGATCGTGGTGCCCTGGTCCGGCTTCTCGCCGCGGGCCAACTGCACGATCCCGACCACCAGCTGCACCACGGCCAGCACCGACACCACGGCCATCCCGATGAAGTGCCAGTCCTTGGTCGGCTGGTCGCGATACGCGGCCCAGCCGCACCAGGCAGCGAGCAGCAGCGCGGCAACGGCGGTCGCCACCGTCAGGGCATCAAGCATGCCGTGACCCTATTACGGGCCAAAAGCCCTCACGCCCTCGCCCCCGGCCTCCCCGCCGCGGGGCTCGCCACCGGCGTGACCACCGTGGCGTTGACCACAACCCGGCGGACCCCCACGCAGCCCACCGACCCCGCGGACCAGGGACGATGGCCCGGAGCGCGCTGTCCATCACTGTCCATCATGCGGACAAGGAGTGCCGTGTCAGGACCATGGGTCTGGTTTACTGATCGCATGACCACGACGAGCTGCCGCATCCCTGCGACCGAGGCGACCCTGACGCCCGGTGCTCGTTGTCTGTGTCGAATGTGCGCCTTCTAGAGGGCCCCCGCACCAGTCCTGAGACTCGCGCCCCGAAGCGAGCCGCTGCGGCATGTCCGTGCGCCGTTCGCCGTACGTGACTCAAGCCGCCCGCGCGCACCTCACCCCTCCGTGCCCGGGCACACCCACGCCCGCGCACTCGACAGTGATGGAAACCCCCAGTGATCACCACATCAGGCCTCACCAAGGTCTACCGCTCACGCGGCCGTGAGGTCACCGCCCTCGACGGCGTCGACCTGCACGTACGGGAAGGCGAGGTGTACGGCGTCATCGGCCAGTCGGGCGCCGGCAAGTCCTCGCTGATCCGCTGCGTCAATCTGCTGGAACGGCCCACCGCCGGGACGGTCACCGTCGCCGGGCGGGACCTCACGGCCCTGGCCGGGCGCGGCCCGCGGGCCGGCCGGGAACTCCGCGCGGCGCGCAGCCGGATCGGCATGGTCTTCCAGCACTTCAACCTGCTGTCCTCGCGCACCGTCCAGGACAACGTGGAGCTGCCGCTGGAAATCCTCGGCAGGTCGGGGAAGGAACGTTCCCGCAAGGCGCTCGAACTCCTCGACCTCGTCGGCCTCGCCGATCAGGCCAAGGCGTACCCGGCCCAGCTCTCCGGCGGCCAGAAGCAGCGCGTCGGCATCGCCCGCGCCCTCGCCGGCGACCCGAAGGTGCTCCTCTCCGACGAGGCGACCAGCGCCCTCGACCCGGAGACCACGCGATCCATCCTCCAGCTGCTGCGCGACCTGAACCAGCAGCTGGGCCTGACCGTCCTGCTCATCACGCACGAGATGGACGTCGTCAAGTCGGTCTGCGACTCCGCGGCCCTCATGGAGCAGGGCCGCATCGTCGAGTCCGGCACGGTCACTGAACTCCTCGCGACCCCCGGCTCCGAACTGGCCGCGGCCCTCTTCCCGGTCAGCGGGAACATCTCCGGGGACGACCGCACCGTCATCGACGTCACCTTCCACGGCGAGGCGGCCACACAGCCCGTGATCTCCCAGCTCGCGCGCACCTACAACATCGACATCTCGATCCTCGGCGCGGCCATCGACACCGTCGCCGGAAAGCAGATCGGCCGTATGCGCGTCGAACTCCCCGGCCGCTACGAGGACAACGTCGTACCGATCGGCTTCCTGCGTGAACAGGGCCTCCAGATCGACGTCCTGGGCCGCGAACAGGAGCCCGCACTGGTGAAGGAAGGTGCCGTCGAATGACCTGGTCGGAGATGCAGCCCCTGCTGGAGCAGGCCTGTTGGGACACCCTCTACATGGTCGGCTGGTCCACGCTCATCGCGGTCGTCGGCGGCCTCCCGCTCGGCGTGCTGCTCGTGCTCACCGACCGCGGTGAACTCCTTCAGAATGTCGTGGCCAACAAGGTCATCGGGCAGGTCGTGAACGTGACCCGCTCGCTGCCGTTCATCATCCTGATGGTCGCGCTGATGACCTTCACGCGCTGGATCACGGGGACGACCATCGGCCGTGAGGCCGCCATCGTGCCGCTCGCCATCGGGGCCATCCCCTTCTTCGCACGCCTCGTCGAGACGTCCGTCCGCGAAGTGGACCACGGGCTCGTCGAGGCCGTGCAGGCCATGGGCGGCAACACCTGGACGATCGTCCGCAAGGTCCTCGTACCGGAGTCCCTGCCCTCCCTGATCTCCGGCACCACCACCACGATCGTCGCCCTCATCGGCTACTCGGCGATGGCGGGCACGGTCGGCGCGGGCGGCCTCGGCGACATCGCCATCCGCTACGGCTACCAGCGCTTCGAGACCGAGCTCATGTGGATCACCGTGGCGATCCTCGCCGTCGTCATCTCACTCATCCAGTTCGCCGGTGACTACGCGGCCCGCGGGCTGCACCGGCGCAGCGGGCGCTCGGGCCCCGCCCCGAAGCTGCGCCTGCTCAAGGTCAGGGAACCCGCGACCGCGGACACCGGCAAGGCCGCCTGAGATCCCACCTCGGACCCCCCGTTCGCCCACCCGTCGCCCGACCGCCACCCCTCAACGACAGCGCTGCGCGCCGACCCCCTTTGAATTCGGGGTCGTACCACCCCAAAAGGAAAGGCACTTTTCGTGCGTAACACCGCCAAGCTCACCACCGCCGTCGTCGCCGTAGGAGCCCTCACTCTCGGGCTCACCGCCTGCGGCGCGGACAAGGACTCCGGCTCCGCCGACGGCCCGCTGATCGTCGCCGCGAGCCCCACCCCGCATGCCGAGATCCTCAACTACGTCAAGGACAACCTGGCGAAGAAGGCGGGCCTCGACCTGGAGGTCAAGGAGTTCACCGACTACGTCACGCCGAACACGGCGACGGAGGACGGCTCCGTGGGCGCCAACTACTTCCAGAACCAGCCGTACCTCGACGACTTCAACAAGAAGAACGGCACCCACATCGTGCCCGTCGTCACGGTCCACCTGGAGCCCCTCGGCCTCTACTCGAACAAGGTCGAGAAGGTCGGCGCCCTCAAGAGCGGTGCGACCATCGCCGTCCCGAACGACACCGTCAACGAGGCGCGCGCCCTGAAGCTGCTCGCCGCGAACGGTCTCATCACCCTCAAGGACGGCGCGGACAACTCGGCGACCCCCGCGGACATCGCCGAGAACCCCAAGAACCTCAAGTTCAAGGAGCTGGAGGCGGCCCAGACCCCCCGCTCCCTGGACGACGTGGACGCCGCCGTCGTCAACGGCAACTACGCCATCGAGGCCGACCTGAAGCCCGCCGAGGACGCGCTCGTCCTGGAGTCCCCGAAGAACAACCCCTACGGCAACTTCCTCGCCGTCAAGGAGGGCAACGAGAAGGACCCGCGCGTCACGAAGCTCGCCAAGCTGCTCACCTCCCCCGAGGTGAAGAAGTTCATCGAGGACAAGTACGCCGGTTCGGTCCTTCCGTCGTTCTGAGTCACCCGCCACCTCCGGCACACGCACCACGTCACCGCACGGGGTCCGCTCCTCACCGGGAGTGGACCCCGCGCGTGCGGTTCAGTGCTTTCATGCTGCATGCTGGGCAGTTCAGCAGGCCCGAAGGTTTCCGAAGTTACGGAGCGGCGCATGACTACCACCTTCCCCGACATCTCCATCAGCACGGAGCGGTTGGTGCTGCGCCCCTTCGACGAGGACGACGTCCCCGCCCTGGCCGAGATGATGAACGACGAGCAGGTCATGGCCTGGACGGACGTCCCCCAGCCCTTCACCGAGGACGGCGCCCGCACCTGGATCACCGAGTACGCCCCCGGTGAACGCACCGGGGGCCGCGGACTCGACCTCGCCGTCACCGAGTTCCTGACCCAGCGACTGGTCGGCCTCATCCAGTTGACCAAGACCAACTGGCACGTGCGGTCCACCGAACTCCTGTACGTCATCGCGCCCTGGGCGCGGGGCGAGGGCTACGCCTCCGAAGCGGCGCTCGCCACCGCCCGATGGCTGTTCCGGGACCAGAAGTTCGAGCGCATCGAGCTCCGTACGGCCGCTGACAACACCGCCTCCCAGCAGGTGGCCCAGAAGATCGGCTGCATCAGCGAGGGCGTCCTGCGCAACGCGTGCATAGCGCGTGCCCGCACCGAGGAGGGCTGGGCAGAGATCCGCACCGACTACATCGTCTGGAGCCTCCTCCCCGAGGACCTCGAAGGCGTCAGCGAGGAACTGGCCGACTCCGGCGGCTTCACCTCGTACTCGATCTGGAACTGACCCCTCGGCCCCCCTGTCGACCCCTGGGCATCGCCCGCCACGGCACGACGACGGCCCCACGCGCCACCGCCGGCGCGACGCGCTCGGGCTCTCCCGGCCAGGCCCCTCCGGTACTCCCCGGCCCTCTGCCGTACGACCGGCGCGGCGCCCCCGGGCCCGACCAGGTACCCTCACGGAGCCCGTTGTCCGGGCTGCCCCTGACAACCTGCGCGAACCCTGGAGACTGACGACGATGGCCGACCGGGTCACGGTGATCGGCTGGGACGGCTCGCCGCTGACCGCCGCGGCGCGCTCCGCCCTCGGTGCCGCCACGCTCGTGGCCGGCGCGGCCCACCACCTGGCGCTCGACGAAGTGCCCCCGCATGCCGAGCGCATCCGCCTCGGCAGCGTCGCCCTCGCCGCCCGCCGTATCGCCGGCCACCGAGGCACCGCCGTCGTCCTCGCCGACGGGGACCCCGGCTTCTTCGGAGTCGTTCGCACCCTGCGGGCGCCCGAGTACGGCCTGGAGGTCGAAGTCGTCCCCGCTGTCTCGTCCGTCGCCGCCGCCTTCGCGCGCGCGGGGATGCCCTGGGACGACGCACAGGTGGTCGTGGCACACCGGCGTACCCTGCGCCGTGCGGTGAACGTATGCCGCGCCCACACCAAGGTCGCCGTCCTCACCTCGCCCGGTGCGGGACCCGCCGAACTCGGCCTGCTCCTCGACGGAATCCACCGCACCTTCGTCATCTGCGAGGAACTCGGCACCGAACGCGAACGGGTCACCATCCTGACCTCCGACAAGGCGGCCGACCACACCTGGCGCGACCCCAACGTCGTCATCGTCATGGGCGGCCCGGTCACCGCCGGCGAGGGCGGCGGCTGGATCGCCGGACGCGACCCCGCTGCCGGACCGCGCGGCTGGGCGCTGCCCGCCGACGAGTACGGCGGCGAACTGGGCGAGGGCGAGACCGATCTGCTGCGCGCGGCCCAACTCGCCCGCCTCGGCCCGCGCGTGGGCGACCTCGTGTGGGACATCGGCTGCGGCAGCGGCGCTTTCGCGACCGAGGCCGCACGCTGCGGTGCCGCCGTCATCGCCGTCGACCGCACCCCCTACGCCTGCGGCCGCACGACCCTCGCGGCACGACGCTTCGGCGTCCAACTCCAAGTGGTGCACGGCACCGCGCCGCACATCCTGGAGAACCTCCCCGAACCCGACGTCGTCCGCGTCGGCGGCGGCGGAGCGCGCGTCGTCTCCGCGGTTGCCGACCGCCGCCCGCAGCGCATCGTCACGCACGCGGCCACCCGCGATGCCGCCGAACTCATCGGCAGGGACCTCACCGAGCACGGATACGAGGTCCAGTGCGCCCTCGTGCAGTCCGTCGAACTCGACACGCGGGCCTGGGCGGAGAAGGAGCGGAGCGTTGCGTTCCTGCTCACAGGGGAACTCGCGCGGCGCGAAACCCCTCGCTGAGGAGTGGCGTCGGGTGGCGAACGGGCGGCCGTGCGGACGTTCCCAGTGATCCTGTTGTCGTACCGGCGAGGTAGGCTGGCGGATCGTTGTACTGCACTCGGGCGGTAGGTGCTTCGTAGTCCAATGTCCGGAAAGCGCGCCCGGTTTGGGGCGGGTCGTGGTACGGCGGAACGGGAGGGCGCGCAACGTGGCGCAGGCCACAGCGGGCCATTGCGGATCAAGCTGCCGCGACGGCGGGACGACCGCGACAATGCCATGTGGAATGGCTTTGTCGACTTGCGGGCGGATCGTCTCGTGCCGCTGAGCACGCACGCTCGTTCTCCACTGTGGGGCGGTCGGTGCGCCGTTCCGAGCCAGCTGGCGAAGAGCACTAACGGATGGGCGAGGGGTTACGCATGACCGACACCGGCCAGGTCCCGGCCGAGGGGCTGCCGGAGAACGCAGGCATGGTGGAGCAACCGGGCGTCCACGCGCCGGGTGCGTACACCTACCTCTCCGAGACCGCCGCCGTGGACGATGAGCTGCTGCTGCCGGGCGCGCAGGGCGCGTGGGGCCACGAAGCGACCCCACCGGTCCCGGAGTCCGTCGTCCAGGTCGTCCACGAGCCGGGCCCGCACGAGATGGACGGCCGGGACACCGGTGCCGTCGACGTGAGTGCCGTCCGTGCGCCCGGTCCGAGCGCCGTCGCCCCCGAGACACCCGAGGCGCCCGCTGTCGCGACCGCGTCAGGTCCCCGCCGCGCGCCGGTCGCCACGCCCGTGCCGCAGTCGCCGGTGGCCCGCCGCCCGCTGCATCTCGGCCCGCCGACCCCGGGCGGCTCCCCCAGCCCGGTCCGCTCCCTCGCCGACCGGGGCCCGGCCGGTGCCCCGGTCCCGCCCGGCGCGGTCCGCCAGGCCGGGTCGCCCGCGATGGGTCCGGAGTATCTCGACGTGCCGCAGCACGCGGAGGCCGCACCTCGGGCCGCGTCGCCCTGGGTGGCCGTACCGGTGACCTCCTCGCTGGCCACCGGGTTTCCGCAGGCTTCGGCAGGCGTGGAAACGGTGCCGTCCGCTGCGGCGCCTGTCGGGAGCGCGGCCGGTGGAGCCGTGCCCGGGGACGGGACGGGAGCAGAAACGGTCGTCCCGGCAGGCGGGCAGACAGCGGGTACGGCGTCGCCGGCAGCGCCCGCCCCCGCCGTGAGGGGGGAGGTGCTCTCGCCCCAGGTCCCCGAGGCCGTACACAACCCCGAGGCCCTGCACGCGCTGGACGGCTCCCTGGATCCCTCGGCCCCCGACCCGAGCGCGTTCCCGGTGGCCGAGGCCCCGCAGGTGTTCGACGGTGCGGCTCCGGCCGCCGAGACGCCGGCGCAGGTGCCGGCCGAACAGCCGACGGAGACGGAGCCCGTCGCGGCAGTCGAGGAGCAGCCGGCCCCGCAGGACCAGCCGGCCCCGCAGGACCAGCAGGCCGCCGTTGAGGACCAGCCTGCCGCCGTCCAGGACCAGGTGGTTGTGCAGGAACAGATTGTCGTGCAGGACCAGGTGGTGGCGCCCCAGCCGGTGCCTGACCCGCAGCCTGCGCAGGAGGCGCCTGCCGCCCAGGCGACGCCTGGAGACGAGGCGACGGAGACGGGCGTGGAGGGCATCCCGAGCGCGCCACAGCCGCAGCTCGCGGAGCAGGGCCCTCAACTCGCCGTTCAGGCCGATCACATGCTGGACGCCGTGTCCCAGGTTCCGGACACGGACTCCCAGGACGCGACCGGCCACGCCGTGGACCCCGTGACCCAGCCGGAGACTCCGCACGCGGGGCCCGCGCCGCAGGTGGAGACCGTGCCCCAGGCGGAGGCAGCCCTGCAGCCGCTCGACGCCGAGGCCGTGCCCGCTCCGGAGGAGCCGCTGCCCGCGCCCGTCGCGCCGGAGCAGCCCGTCCAGGACACCGCGCCCACTCAGCAGCCCCTGCCTGACCAGGAGTTGGCCCCCGCCGAGGAACAGGCCCCCTTGGCCGAACCCACCGCCTCCGAGCCGCTCCACGCGGCGCCGGACGAAGTGACCGCGCAGGCCGAGGCGCCTGAGCAGCATGCCGTGGACCAGGCACCGCCCGGCGGGCAGTTCGTCCCCGTCGAGGAGCAGCCCGCACAGGCTCCGGAGACGGAGGCCCCGGCAGCGGTCGACGAGCAGGCCGAGCCCGTGCCCGCACAGGACGAGGCCCCCGACGTCGTACAGGCTCCGGAGGGCACCCAGCTCCCGGAGAACGCCCAGCCCCCCTTCGCCCCCGTGCCCACCACGCCGTCACCTGAGGACGCCCCGGCCGTCGCAGAGCCCACGGCACCCATGACGGCCGAGGAGCCGCCTCCGGCAACCGAGCCGCCCGCGGCAACCGCGGAGGACGCGCTTCCCCCGACCGAACCGGAATCACACACCTCCACCGAGCCGGAACCTCAGACCTCGACCGAGCCCGAACCCCAGACCCCGACCGAGCCGGAGCCTGTCTCTTATACACATCT
>NZ_VMNX01000219.1 GCF_009377235.1 Streptomyces acidicola | reverse complement strand
TGTATAAGAGACAGCCCCCGTACTGCTCCGGACCACCAGGCTCGTCGCCAGCTCCACCCGAGTCGCCGCCGGTGACCCCTCCTCGCGCCCCAGGTCGAGCACCAGCCGCGTAGCCGCCTCGGCCATCTCCATCAGCGGCTGCCGTATCGTCGTCAGCGGCGGTCCCACCCAGCGGGCCACCGGCAGGTCGTCGAACCCGACCACGCTCAGGTCCTCCGGAATCCGCAGCCCCAGCTCGCGCGCCGCCTCGTACAGGCCGAGCGCCTGGAGGTCGTTGCCCGCGAAGACGGCGGTGGGGCGGTCCGGCAGACGGAGCAGTTCGAGCCCCAGCCGGTAGCCGGTCTCGTGATGGAAGTCGCCGGCCTTGATCAGCTCCGGGTCCACCGGCAGCCCGGCCGTCTCCAGCGCCGCCCGGTAGCCGTCCACCCGCGCCCGGCTGCACATCATCCGCGAGGGCCCGCTGATCGCACCGATGCGTTCGTGCCCCAGTTCGACCAGATGCCGGGTCGCGGCCAGCCCACCCTGCCAGTTCGTCGCGCCGATCGAGGGCACGTCGTCGCCCGGGTCGCCCGCCGGGTCCATCACCACGAACGGGATGGACCTGCTGGTCAGCAGCGCGCGCTGGGACGCGTCCAGCCCGGAGAGAACCAGCACCACCCCGTGCGGGCGGCGCGCCGCGACCTGGTCGGCCCAGGTGCGGCCGGGCGTCAGCCGGCCCGCGCTCTCGGAGAGGACCACGCTCAGTCCGGCCTCCCGCGCCACCGTCTCGACGCCCCGGATGACCTCCATCGCCCAGGCGCTCTCCAGTTCGTGGAAGACCACGTCGACGAGCGGTGAGCGGGTCGCCTCCGCTCGGCGCCGCCGGTAGCCGTACTCGCGCAGCAGTTCCTCGACGCGGGTGCGCGTCGCCGGGGCGACGTCGGCCCGGCCGTTGAGCACCTTCGAAACAGTCGGAGCCGAGACCCCTGCCTCACGGGCGATCTCGGCGAGCGTCGCCGTCTGCGTGGACTGCGTCCCCTGCGGTCTTGTCGGGGTTTCCTCGGGCTTCGGAGGTTTCATGGGCCGGATCGTATCCCTGCGCGACCCCTTGACGGACCCCTTCGGGCGCCCTACGTTCCCGGAACATTCGAAGTGCCATCCGAAACATTCGCGAAGGGTGAGCAAGGGTGAGTGCTGCAATGGAGTCGCACAGAGGTCGGTCCGGCGGCGGGAGCCCGGGCAGCCGTACGTTCAGCAGGCGCTGGGTGCTGGGCGCCGGTGCCACCACGTTGCTCACCACGGGACTCACGGCCTGCGGCTCCGGCAGCGGCTCGGGCGGCGACAGCGGCACGATCACCGCCTTCGTGTACGGCGACGACGCGGTGAAGGTCCAGGAGGCGGGCGTGGCCCGCTTCAACAAGTCGGCCACCGCGAAGAAGGCGGGAGGCACGGTCAAGCTGGAGAAGGTCCCCGGCTCCGACTACTCCCCCAAGCTCCGCACGGCCATGGGCTCACCGAGCGCCCCGGACGTCTTCTTCAACTGGGGCGGCGGCTCCATCAAGGCGTACGAGGAGGCCGGCAAGCTCGTCGACCTCACCGACATCATCAGCGACGACCCGGTCCTCAAGGACGGCTTCCTGCCCGCGGTGCTCGCCGCCGGCGATCTCAAGGGCCGCCACTACGGCATACCGATGCGCGGCATGCAGCCCGTGATCCTCTTCTACAACAAGTCCGTCTTCGCCGAGCACAAGCTGCAACCGCCCACCACCTGGGACCAGTTGCTCGACAACAACGCCAAGCTGAAGAAGGCGGGGATCACCCCGTTCGCACTCGGCGGCGCCGACATCTGGCCCGAGCTGATGTGGCTGGAGTACCTCGTCGACCGCATCGGCGGCCCTGAAGTCTTCAAACGCATCCAGGACGGCGACGCCGAGGGCTGGGGCGACCCGGCGGTCCTCAGGGCCGCCGAGATGGTGAAGGAACTCGTCGACGACGGTGCCTTCGGCTCCAAGTTCACCTCGGTGTCGTTCGTCAACGGCGGCGCCCCCGCGGTCTTCGCCAAGGGCAAGGCCGCCATGCACCTGATGGGCTCGTGGGAGTACCCGACGCAGCTCGGCAAGTTCCCGGACTTCGCCAGGAACAACCTGGGCTGGGCCGCGTTCCCGAAGGTCGAGGACGGCACGGGCGACGTCCGCAACGTCGTCGGCAACCCCACCAACTACTGGTCCGTCAACGCCCGCACACGGAACAAGGACCTGGCCGTCGCGTTCCTCAAGGACTGCGCGTCCCAGGCGTACGCGAAGGACCTGATCGACCTCGGTGACGTCCCGACCACGTCGAACGCGGCCGAACTGCTCTCCTCCGCGCCCAACCCGGAGTACGCGAGGTTCCAGTACGACATGGTGGAGCAGGCCCCGGCCTTCACGCTCTCCTGGGACCAGGCGCTGGGCGACGCACTGGGCACGAAGATGCACACGGAGATCGGCAAGCTGTTCGCGGGGAAGTCGTCGCCGAGCCAGTTCGTGACGGCCTGCAAGGGGCTGAAGTGAGCGCGACGCTCGACAAGCGACACAAGCAACACAAGCGACACAAGGGATACAAGGGGTACAAGGGGTACAAGCAGCCAGCCGCCCAAACGCAGGGAACCCGGACCGGCCGCCCCCACGCGGCCTGGGCGCTACCCGCCGTAGCCTTCTTCACCTTCTTCGCGGTCGTCCCGATGGCCCTGGCCTTCTACCTGTCCTTCACCAGGTGGGACGGCCTCGGCGACCCGCAGCCCGTCGGCCTGGACAACTGGCGAAAGCTGCTCGACGACCCACGGCTGACCCAGTCGCTGCGGCTGACCGTGCTGCTGACGTTCGCGAGCTGGGCGTTCCAGACGGTGGTGGCCCTGCTGCTGGGCGTGTGGGCGGCGGGCCGCCAGCGCAACCGGGCGGTCCTGTCCGCGATCTTCTTCGTGCCGTTCCTGCTGTCCTCCACCGCCATCGCGGTGCTCTTCTACGCCCTGCTCGACCCGAACTTCGGCATCATCCAGAGGGACGTCCTCGGCTCGTCCAGCGGGGCTTTCCTCGCGATCGTGTTCGTCGGCGGCTGGCAGTTCATCCCGTTCCACACGCTGATCTACCAGGGCGGCGCCCGGCAGATCCCACAGGTCCTGTACCAGGCGGCGGCCATCGACGGCGCGGGCCGCTACCGCCAGTTCTTCTCCATCACGCTGCCTCAGCTGCGGCACACCATCACGACGTCGACCGTGCTGATCGTCGTCGGCTCGCTCACGTACTTCGAGACGGTGCTGATCCTCACCAAGGGCGGTCCGGGCACGGACACGGCGATCCTGCCGTACCTGATGTACGAGGCGGGCTTCAAGTCGTACGACTTCGGCTACGCCAGCGCCATCGCGTCGTTCCTGGTGCTGGCCGCCACCGGCCTGTCGCTGCTGCTGGTCCGGATGACCGGCTTCGGCACCATGCGCAGCACGCGCGAAGGGATGTGACGGGGTGTCACACGATACGTTGCCGCGTCCCGCGAGGACCCACGAGCCCGGCCGGGAGCCACCCGCACCCGGCCGCCGCCGCAGGCACTGGACGAGGCGCGCGAACCCGGTCGCGGGCCTCGGCTCGGTCGTCTGGCTCGCGATCGTCGTCATCCCGGTCTACGCGATGCTGTCGGCCTCTCTCACCGGCCAGGACAAGGCCCTCACCGGCAACCCCCTGAAACCGCCGACGAGTCCGACCCTCGACAACTACAACACCGTCCTCCACACCGGGTTCGGGCATCTGCTCGGCAACACGGTGATCGTGGCCGTGGCGGTCGTGGGCATCGTCCTCGTGCTCTGTGTCCCCCTCGCCTACGTGGCCGTCCGCACCCGCGACCGCTGGTCGACCACGGCCTTCCGCCTGTTCCTGCTGGGCGTGGCGATCCCGGCCCAGGCGGTCGTGGTCCCCCTCTACCTCCTGATCGCCCAGCTCGACCTGTACGACACCCTCCTGGCGGTCATCCTGCCGACGGCGGCCTTCGCGATGCCGGTCTCGGTGCTGGTGCTGGTCGGCACGCTCCGGGACGTGTCGGAGGACCTGTACGAGGCGATGGCCCTGGACGGCGCGTCCCCGCTGCGGATGCTGTTCCAGCTGACGATCCCGCTCGCCAAGGGCGGTATCAGCACCGTGGTGATCTACGCGGCGCTCCAGGCCTGGAACGGCTTCCTCTTCCCGCTGATCTTCACCCAGTCGGACGGCCCGCGCGTCCTCACCCTCGGGCTCTTCAACTACGTCAGCCAGTTCGGTGTCAACATCCCGGCGCTGCTGGCCTCGGTCGTGCTGTCCGGCATCCCGATCTTCACCGTCTACCTGGTGGCCCGCCGAGCTCTCGTGGGCGGCCTGATGGGCGTGGGCGGCAAGTGAACCCGCATCTCTCCGAGAGCTTGGACCTCCCCGACAGCTGGAACCTCTCCCTCAGTTCGGCCTTCTCCCTCAGCCCAGACCTCTCCCCCAGCCCGAACCTCTCCCTCAGCTCGGACCTCTCCCTCAGCTCGGACCTCTCCGACAGACCGACTCTGACAGGAGTTTCATGACCACCGCCTCATGGCGTGACCGCGCCCTCCCCGCCGCGGTCCGTGTCGACGACCTGCTCTCCCGTATGACCCTGGAGGAGAAGACCGCCCAGCTGTACGGCGTGTGGGTGGGCGCCGCCACGGACGGCGAGGGGGTCGCCCCCCACCAGGACGAGATGGCCGAGACCGTCGACTTCGACGAGGTGATCACCCGGGGCCTCGGCCAACTCACCCGCTCCTTCGGTACGGCTCCCGTGGACCCGGCGCTGGGTGCGCAGGCGCTGGCCCGCGCCCAGCGCCGCATCGTCGCCGCGAACCGTTTCGGCGTCCCGGCCGTCGCCCACGAGGAGTGCCTGGCGGGCTTCACGACCTGGGGGGCCACCGCGTACCCGGTGCCGCTGGCCTGGGGCGCGACCTTCGACCCGGCGCTGGTCGAGGAGATGGCGCGGCACATCGGCCGCGACCTGGCGTCGGTGGGCGTGCACCAGGGCCTCGCCCCCGTCCTGGACGTGGTACGGGACCTGCGCTGGGGCCGGGTCGAGGAGACCATCGGGGAGGACCCGTACCTCGTCGGCACGATCGGCACGGCGTACGTACGAGGCCTGGAGTCCGCCGGGATCGTGGCCACGCTGAAGCACTTCGCGGGCTACTCGGCCTCCCTGGGCGCGCGCAACCAGGCGCCGGTGCGGGCCGGGGTGCGGGAGTTCGCCGACGTGACGCTGCCCCCGTTCGAGATGGCGGTGCGGGAGGGCGGGGCGCGCTCGGTGATGGCCGCGTACAACGAGACGGACGGAGTCCCGGCCTCCGCGGACCCGTTCCTGCTGACCGAACTCCTGCGGGAGACCTGGGGCTTCACCGGAACGGTCGTCTCCGACTACTTCGGCATCGCTCTCCTCCAGACGCACCACCGGATCGCCGGAACCCGTGCGGAGGCGGCCCACGCGGCCCTGGCCGCGGGCCTCGACGTGGAACTCCCCACCCTGCGCTGCTACGGCGACCCGCTGGCGGAGGCCGTACGGGAGGGCGCGGTCCCCGAGGCCCTGGTGGACCGGGCGGCACACCGGGCGCTGCTCCAGAAGTGCGAGCTGGGTCTGCTGGACGAGGACTGGGCTCCGGAGCCCACGACGCCCGTTGACCTGGACTCACCGCAGAACCGGGACCTGGCCCGCCGCCTGGCCGAGAGGTCGGTGGTCCTCCTGGCCAACCCGGAGGGCCTGCTCCCCCTCGCCCCCGACACCCGGATCGCGCTGGTGGGCCCGCGGGCCGACGACCCCCTCGCCATGCTGGGCTGCTACTCCTTCCCGTCCCACGTGGGCACGCTGGATCCCGAGACCCCCTTGGGCATCGAGATCCCGACGCTCGTCGACGCCCTGCGCACGGAACTCCCCGATGCGAAGATCACGTACACGCCCGGCTGCGACGTATCCGGTGACGACACGGCCGGCTTCCCGGAGGCGGTGGCGCGGGCGGCGGAGGCGGACGTCTGCGTTGCGGTCCTCGGCGACATGGCGGGCCTCTTCGGGCGGGGCACGTCGGGCGAGGGCTGTGACGCGGAGGACCTGCGGCTTCCCGGTGTCCAGGGCGCTCTGCTGGACGCCTTGGCAGCGACGGGCACGCCGGTGGTGCTGGTCCTGCTCACGGGCCGCCCGTACGCCCTGGGCCGTTGGGAGGGCCGGCTGGCGGGTGCGCTCCAGGCGTTCTTCCCGGGGGAGGAGGGCGGCCCGGCGGTGGCGGGAGCGCTGTCGGGCCGTGTCGATCCGTCGGGCCGCCTCCCCGTGAGCGTGCCGCGCCGCCCCGGAGGCCAGCCGTGGACGTATCTGCAGCCCCCGCTCGGCCTGGCGAGCGACGCCAGCAGCCTGGATCCGACACCGCTGTACCCCTTCGGGCACGGCTGCTCGTACACGTCGTTCGCGTGGGAGAACGCCGAAGACACCGAAGACGCCGAGAACCCCGAGGGCACCGAAGACACCCAGGACACCAAGGACACCGCGGGCGGCCCGCAGCCGGAGATCGGCACGGACGGCACGTACGACGTGTCGGTCACCGTCCGCAACACGGGCGACCGTGCGGGCGCCGAGGTCGTCCAGCTCTATCTGCACGACCCGGTGGCCCGCGTGACCCGCCCGGACGTCCGCCTGATCGGCTACCAGCGCGTGGAGCTGGCACCGGGCGAGGCACGTCGGGTGACCTTCCGCTTCCACACCGACCTGTCCTCGTTCACCGACCGCACCGGCCGCCGCGTGGTCGAACCCGGCGCCCTGGAACTGCGGTTGGCGGCGTCGAGCGCCGACGTGCGCCACACGGCGCGCCTGACCCTGACGGGACCGGAGCGCGTCCTGGGCCCGGACAGGCGGCTGTACTGCGAGACGACGGTGTCCGTGCCGGAGTGAAAGCTCAGCCGAGGGCGCGGTCGAGGTTGAAGGCCGCGCTGATCAGCGCCAGGTGGGTGAAGGCCTGCGGGAAGTTGCCCTGCTGTTCGCCGGTGCGGCTGATCTCCTCGGCGTACAGACCGAGGTGGTTGGCGTAGGTGAGCATCTTCTCGAAGGCGAGCCGGGCCTCGTCGATCCGTCCGGCCCTGGTCATTGCCTCGACGTACCAGAAGGAGCAGATGGAGAACGTGCCCTCCTCGCCGTAGAGGCCGTCGGGGCTGGCCTCCGGGTCGTAGCGGTAGACGAGGGAGTCGGACACCAGTTCCCGGGTGAGCGCGTCGAGCGTGGAGAGCCACTTGGGGTCGGTGGGCGAGATGAGCTTGGCCAGGGGCATCATCAGGACGGCGGCGTCGAGGACGTCGCCGTCCTCGTACTGCACGAACGCGCCGCGGTCGGCGGACCAGCCGTGGGTCATGATCCGGCGGTAGATGGCGTCGCGGGCCTGGCGCCAGCGGATGATGTCGGCGGGCAGGCCGCGCCGGTTGGCCATCCGGATCGCGCGTTCGACGGCCACCCAGCACATCAGCCGGGAGTACAGGAACTGCTTGCGCCCGCCGCGGGTCTCCCAGATGCCCTCGTCGGGCTGGTCCCAGTGCTCGCACACCCAGTCGACGAGGTCGCAGACGTCGTCCCACTGGTCGCTGGAGATGGGCTGAGCCCACTTGTCGTAGAGGTAGATCGAGTCGATCAGGGCGCCGTAGATGTCCAGCTGGAGCTGGCCGGCGGCGGCGTTGCCGACTCGGACCGGTGCCGAGCCGCGGTGGCCGTCCAGGTGGTCGAGCACGTGCTCGGGCACGTCCGTGCGGCCGTCGATGCCGTACAGGATCTGCAACGGGCCGGACGGGCCGCCGTCCCCCGAGCTGATGTGCCGGACCAGGAACCCCATGAACGCCTCGGCCTCGTCGGAGAAACCCAGTCGCAGCAGGGCGTACACGCAGAAGGCGGCGTCGCGGACCCACACGTACCGGTAGTCCCAGTTCCGCTCGCCGCCGAGCTGCTCGGGCACGCTGGTGGTGGGCGCGGCCACGATGGCGCCGGTGGGGGCGTAGGTGAGGAGCTTCAGCGTGAGCGCGGAGCGGTGCACCATCTCCCGCCAGCGGCCGCGGTAGCGCGAGGAGGACAGCCAGCGCCGCCAGTACGCCACCGTCTCCCCGAACTCCCGCTCGGCCTCGAAGCGGGCACACCCGCGCGGCGCCACGGCACCGCCGACCTGGTCGAGCGCGAACACGGCGACCTCGCCCTCGGCGAGCTTGAACGTGGCGCGGGCGTCGGAGCCGTCGTGTTCCAGGGGCACGGTGGAGGTCAGGGCGAGCGCCAGCCCGGCGGACTCGAAGACCGCCACGTCGCCGAGGTTCCGCAGCGTGTGCGGGTCGGCTCCGTAGTTGAACCGTGGCGCCACGAGCACCCGGAACGGGACGGTGCCGCGCACGCACAGCACCCGCCGGATCAGCCGGTGCCGTCCGGCCTCGCCTCCAGTGCCCGTCTCCTCGCCCCGTATCGGCATGAAGTCCTGGACCTCCCCCACACCCTCCTCGGTGAAGAAGCGGGTGATCAGCACATTGGTGTCGGGGAAGTAGAACTGCTTGGTCCGCGCGGGCACGCTCGCCGCCAGCTCGAAGCAGCCGCCCCGCTCCGCGTCCAGGAGGGAGGCGAACACGCTCGGCGCGTCGAAGCGGGGGCAGCAGTACCAGTCGATCGTGCCGTTGCTGCCCACGAGGGCCACGGTCCGCAGATCACCGATCAGCCCGTGCTCTGCGATGGGCAGGTATCCGCTGGTCTCCGCCATGACACACCTCACCGGGACGCGACCCGCGTCGGCAGGCCGACGCTTCCCAGGCTACGACCACGCCGCCCGACCGGCCCGTCCATGCCGACGGCAGGACGCCGAGCAGACGCCGACGACAGGACTCCGGCGACAGGGCTCAGGGCCCTTCTGATGGCCCCAGGGGCTTCTGATGGCTCTGGCCCAGCGACTCGAACCGCCACCGGTGCACTGCCCGCATCACCAACTCCCCGCCCGGCTCCGGCAGCTCGGGCAGTTCGGCGTCGTACGGAGCGTCCCACCAGGTGATGACGAGGACCCGGTCCTCCGGTGCGCGGAACGTCTCGCGGCGCAGGGGGGAGGACGGCAGTTCCTGCGCGCGGGCCCAGGCGAGGAGCTCCTCACCCCGGCCCGCCACTGCCCGGGCCTCCCACATCAGGGCGACGGTCACGAGTAGAGGTTCTCCTTGCTCACCTCATGGACGTGGTCGTGGGCATGCGTGTGCGCGATGCCCGGCACATGCGGGTCCGTCACGGGGAGCGACGAGTCCGCCGACAGGTCCCAGTCCGAGGCGGCACGCCCGCGGGCGACCATCTCGGCGCCCAGTGACGCCACCATCGCCCCGTTGTCCGTGCACAGCTTGGGCCGGGGAACCCGAAGTCGGATGCCGGCCGCCTCGCAGCGTTCCTGGGCGAGGGCGCGCAGGCGGGAGTTCGCCGCGACGCCGCCGCCGATCATGAGGTGGTCGACGCCCTCGTCACGGCAGGCCCGTACGGCCTTGCGGGTCAGGACGTCCACCACGGCCTCCTGGAAGGACGCCGCCACATCGCGCACCGGGACCTCCTCCCCCGCCGCGCGCTTGGCCTCGATCCAGCGGGCCACGGCCGTCTTCAGGCCGGAGAAGGAGAAGTCGTACACCGGGTCGCGGGGGCCGGTCAGCCCGCGCGGGAACGCGATGGCGCCCGGGTCGCCCTCGCGGGCGTACCGGTCGATGACCGGACCGCCCGGGAAGCCCAGGTCGAGGACGCGGGCGATCTTGTCGAAGGCCTCGCCCGCCGCGTCGTCGATGGTCGAGCCCATCGGCCGTACGTCGGAGGTGATGTCCGTGGACAGCAGCAGGGAGGAGTGCCCGCCGCTCACCAGCAGCGCCATCGTCGGCTCGGGCAGCGCGCCGTGCTCCAGCTGGTCCACGCAGATGTGGGACGCCAGATGGTTGACGCCGTACAGCGGCTTGCCCAGCGCGTACGCGTACGCCTTCGCCGCCGAGACGCCCACCAGGAGGGCACCGGCCAGGCCCGGACCGGCGGTGACCGCGATGCCGTCCAGGTCGCGCGCGCTGACCCCCGCCTCCTTCAGCGCACGGTCGATGGTCGGCACCATCGCCTCCAGGTGCGCGCGGGAGGCGACCTCGGGCACCACACCGCCGAAGCGGGCGTGCTCGTCGACGCTGGACGCGATCGCGTCCGCGAGCAGGGTGGTGCCGCGGACGATGCCGACACCGGTCTCGTCGCAGGAGGTCTCGATGCCGAGGACGAGGGGTTCGTCAGCCATTGATCTCGGTTCCTTGTACGCCGTTCACGGAGGGTGCACCCGCGGCCGGGCCGCTCTCGGGTGCCGTGCTGAGCCTCATCACCAGGGCGTCCACGTTGCCCGGCTGGTAGTAGCCGCGCCGGAAGCCGATGGCCTCGAAGCCGAAGCGCTCATACAGTTTCTGGGCGCGGACGTTGTCGACGCGGCATTCGAGCATGATCTCGGCACAGTCGAACGAGGTGGCGGCCCGCAGCAGCTCGGCCATCAGCCGCGCGCCGAGCCCGGTGCCCCACTGGTCACGGGCGACGGCAACGGTCTGCACATCGGCCACGGCACCGGAGCCGCTGTCGGACCCGGCCCCCGCGGCGAGACCCGCGTACCCCACGAGGCGGTCCCCCTGGACGGCCACGACATACCGCCGGGTCGCCTCCGGCCCTCTGGCGTGGGCCAGCTCGGACCAGAACATGCCCCGCGACCACGCGTCCTCGGGGAACAGTGCCTTCTCCAGCTCCAGTACGGGATCTATGTCCCACCAGCGCATCTCGCGCAGCACCGAGGTCTCCTGGGTCACTTGGGGGTGACGACCTTGTAGTTCTTGGGCACCTGCGCGTCGGGCCGGCGCAGGTAGAGGGGCCGGGGCGGAGGCAGTTCCTCGCCCGCGGCCAGCTTCCCTGCGGCCAGCGAGGCCAGCGCGGCGGCCGACACGTGCTCGGGCTCGTGCGCCTTCGGGAAGGTGTCCGGATAGAGCAGCGCACCGGCGCCCACCGCCGGGAGTCCGGCCACGGCGTCGGCGATCTCGGCGGGCCGGTCGACGGCCGGGTCGGTCACCCGCGTACGGGAGTCCGCGTACCGCGCCCAGTACACCTCCTTGCGGCGGGCGTCCGTGGCGACGACGAACGGCACGTCGAGGTCGGACGCGTACGCGAGTCCGTCGAGCGTGCACAGTCCGTGGACGGGGACGCCGAGGGCGAGCCCGAAGGTGTCGGCGGTCATGAGGCCGACGCGCAGCCCGGTGTACGGGCCGGGGCCGATGCCGACGACGATGCCGGTGACGGCGTCGAGGCGCGTGCCCGCCTCGGCGAGGACTCGGTCGACGGCGGGCAGCAGCAGCTCCCCGTGCCGGCGCGCGTCCACCTGACTCGACGAGGCGACGACGTCCGTCCCGTCGTGCAGCGCGACGGTCACGGCGGGGGTGGCGGTATCCAGAGCGAGCAAGAGCACGCAAACAGCCTACGGCGCCCGAGCCGCGCTGACGGCCGCCCCGGACAGCCGCCCCTCTCCTGCTACCGTCACAACGAAGAATTGATCGAACGACGTACAAGACATCAGAGCCGTACTCAGGTGCGAGAGGTGGGCGCAGAAGGTGGCCAGTAGCAGCTCGGGATTCGTGGCCGGGCTCACCGCGGCGGCCCTCGCCGCAGTCGGTTTCCTCGCCTACCAGGCGTCGGCGAACGTGCCGGACGACCTGGGCAAGCCGTCCGCCACCGAGTCCCCGGCGGCCAAGAAGTCGAAGACGCCCTCGGACAAGAAGGCACCGACGCCCGTGCCCGACGACTCGGGCTCCGGCCAACGCGTCGTGTACTCGCTCTCCGACGACCGCGTCTGGCTGGTCGGCGCGAACGACACGGTGACCCGCACCTTCAAGGTCACCCCCAGCACGGTGGACCCGGCCCCCGACTCCTACCGGGTCACCTCGCGCACGAACTCCACCACCGGCTCCGACGGCACCGCCATCGAGCACGTCGTCCGCTTCACCACCGCCGAAGGCGTCGTCATCGGCTTCAGCGCCGCGGTCGACGGCTCCACCCCCGAGCCCGACCCCACCACCAAGACGGGCGGCATCCGCGAGTCCCGAGCGGACGGCAACGCGATGTGGCAGTTCGCGACGATCGGCCGAACGGTCGTGGTGGTCGAGTAGGGCGCGGGCGCGCTCAGTAAGGGGCGCGGGGAGCTGCGCGTTTTTCAGGGGCGCGGGGCTGTGTCAATGTGCGGCTCCGCCGCGTGGGCGCGACAAGCCACACCGCACCGTCGGCGGACAAACGACCTGCAGGCCCCCCACGCGATTCCCGCGAAGCGCCTACGCAGCCTCGGGGCGCCGTACGTCCTCACCTTCCGCCGGAGGCACAGGCTCGGGCGCCGACGGAGTCGACACCACCCGAGCCGCCGCACAGGAATCCAAAAGCTCCCGCATGGAAACCCCGGGCACCCCGGCCACCCGCTCAGCCCGCGGCAGCGTCTCGTCTCGTTCTGAAGCCTGCATGGGACGCCTCCTGGAACCTGGGGGCGAAGAAAGTTAGGTACACCTAACTACGGACCACTACCATGTGACCACGCAAGAGGCACCCCACGCAACATCTTGCCGACGCGTTGTCGGAAACGTTCACGCCGAGAGCACACTCAGATCCACGGCCGCCCACCGCTCCCCGACCCCGCGGAGCGTGACGTGACGGACCTCGTCCGTCGTGTCCCCCACGGCCCGGTGGATGAGGACGTGCAGCCGGTCCTCCGTCAGCTCCTCGACCTTGCCCTCGCCCCACTCCACGACGACCACCGAGTCGGACAGCGACACGTCGAGATCGAGGTCCTCCATCTCGTCGAGCCCGCCGCCCAGACGGTACGCGTCGACGTGCACGAGCGGCGGCCCGTCCCCCAGCGAGGGGTGCACACGCGCGATGACGAAGGTCGGGGACGTGACCGCGCCCCGCACGCCCAGCCCCTCGCCGAGCCCCCGGGTCAGCGTCGTCTTGCCCGCGCCGAGTTCACCGGTGAGCATCACGAGGTCGCCCGCGCGCAGCAGCTTGGCGAGGTGGCGGCCCAGCTCCCGCATCTGCTCGGGCGCGCTGACGGTGAGCTCTACCGACACGGACACGGACGCGGGGGAAGCCCGGTGCTCACCCGGGCTGTGCGGTGCTGCTGGTGCTTCCATAACGGCCAACGGTAGCCCCTGCCGGGACGGCACCCGCGCGCGTGAGGAGGTCGGCGAGGCGGTCCATGACCACCTCGGGGTGCTCCAGCATCACCAGGTGACCGGCGTCCGGCACGAGCACGAGTTCCGCGTCCGGCAGGAGGTCCGCGATGGCCTCGCTGTGCTCGCTCGGCGTGACGAGGTCCTTGATGCCGGCCAGCACGAGCACGGGCAGCTCGGCGAAGTGCACCAGCGCCTCGGTCTTGTCGTGCTCGGTGAAGGCGGGGTAGAACTCGGCGACCACGTCGATGGGCGTGCCCTCGATCATGCGCTCGGCGAACCGTGCGACCGCCGGGTCGATGTCCCGGGTGGCGAACGAGTACCGCTTGATGATCCCGGCGAACAGGTCGGCCGTGGCCCGCCGTCCCCTCTCCACCAGCTCGGCCTGCTGCCCGAGCGCCCGCAGCACACTGGGCAGGACACGGCGTATGGCGTTGACGCCCGCGACGGGCAGCCCGAAGTTGACCTCTCCGAGCCGCCCCGACGACGTGCCGATGAGCGCCGCGCCGACGACGCGGTCGCGGATCAGTTCGGGGTAGTGGGCGGCCAGCGCCATCATCGTCATGCCGCCCATGGAGTGCCCGACGAGCACGATCGGCCCCTCGGGCGCGGCCGCGTCGATGACCGCCTTGAGGTCGCGGCCGAGCTGGTCGATGGTGACCGGCACCCGGCCCTCCGCCTGTGCCGGGTTCCGCCCGGAGCGACCGTGGCTGCGCTGGTCCCAGTGCACGGTCCGTACGACACCGCGCAGCGCGGCCCGCTGGAAGTGCCAGGAGTCCTGGTTGAGGCAGTAGCCGTGGCAGAACACGACGGTGACCGGGGCCGGGGCCTTGCGTCCGAAGAGGCGGCGCTTGCGCGGACCGAGACCGGCTTCGGGCTCGACGTCGTCCACCTCGTAGTACAGCTCGGTGCCGTCGTCCGCGTACGCCTTGCCGGGCGTGCCGCGCAACGATCCGTACGGTCCCGTCGAGTCGAGGGCGAGCCGGGCCTTCTTGCGCATGCCGCGGCCCACGGTGAGCCGCTCTATGGCGACACCGGCGGCGGCGCCCGCGGCGACCACGCCTATCGCCGCGCCCGCGATGCCGGCCTTGCGCCAGTTCCCGGCGGAGGCGGCGGCCGAGGCCGCGTTCGCGACGGCCTCCATGGCCTTCGCGCTGCTCTCGCTCACGTCCCGCTCCTCCTCGCCGGGGTCCGCGGCCTTCGTCTGGCCTGACGGACGCATGCTCGTTCTGTCCTGCAGTCGGGTGGTACCGGCACAGGTCTGCCGTGCCGCACGCCTCTTCGCGTCTGCGCGGCTACCCGCCTTGTGCGTCGCTCACCGGAAACAGTCGCCGTTCACCGGAAACGGTCGCTGTTCATCGGAAACGGTCGCCTAAGACGCGTCGTCGTTCACATAGACGCGCGGAACGCGCGTTCCGATCCGGGTGACGATTTCATACGCGATGGTTCCGGCCGCCTGCGCCCAGTCCTCGGCGGTCGGCTCGCCCCGGTCGCCCGGTCCGAAAAGCACCGCTTCCGTACCGGCGGGCGGTTCGTCCCCGCCGAGGTCGACCACGAACTGGTCCATCGCGATCCGTCCGGCGACCGTGCGCCACTTGCCGCCGACGAGCACCGGGCCGGAGCCGGAGGCATGCCGCGGGATGCCGTCCGCGTAGCCGACGGGCACCAGGCCGAGGGTCGTGGCGCCCGGGGTGACGTACTGGTGGCCGTAGGAGACGCCGTGCCCGCCGGGAGCGTGCTTCACCAGGGCGAGGGACGCGCTCAGGGTCATCACCGGCCGCAGTCCGAAGTCGGCGGGGGTGCCGACCTCGGGGCTGGGCGAGATCCCGTAGACCGCTACTCCGGTCCGTACGAGGTCGAAGTGGGCCTCGGGGAGGGTGAGGGTGGCGGGCGAGTTGGCGATGTGCCGTACCTCGGGGCGGGCGCCCTGCCGCTCGGCGTACGCGACCATCTCGCGGAAGCGGGTGAGCTGGGCCGCGATGGAGGGGTGGCCGGGCTCGTCGGCGCACGCGAAGTGGGACCACAGACCGGTGACCGTGAGCAGTCCGTCGGCCTCGGCGCGCAGGGCGCCCGCGACGAGGTCCGGCCAGTCGTCCGGCTGGCAGCCGCTCCGCCCTAGTCCGGTGTCCGCCTTGAGGTGCACGCGTGCGCGTACCCCGGCCGCTGCCGCCGCCTCGGTGACCTCCCGCAGCGCCCACAGTCCGCTGACGGAGACGTCCAGGTCGGCCTCGATGGCCTCCCGCCAGGGACCGCCAGGGGTCCACAGCCAGCACATGATGCGTCCCGGCAGCCCGGCCGCGCGGAGGGTCAGGGCCTCCTCGGGTGTCGCCGTACCCAGCCAGCCGGCCCCCGCCGCGACGGCCGCCCGGGCGCACCGCACGGCCCCGTGGCCGTATGCGTCGGACTTCACCACGGCCATCAGGACCGCGCCGGGCGCGTGCGCGCGCAGCGCCCGCACGTTGTCCCGCAGTGCGGCGAGATCGATCTCGGCGCGGGCACGCAGGGGCGCGGTCGGCGGCAGTGCTGTCTCAGTCATCGCGCCCAGTGTCTCAGAGGGACGACAGCGGCCCGGTGGGGAGCACGCGCAGAGGTGCTACGACCGTTCCGGGCTCACCCGCCACCCCCGTCACCTTCCTCACTGCCGTCACCCCCGTCACCCCGTCGCC
>NZ_VMNX01000218.1 GCF_009377235.1 Streptomyces acidicola | reverse complement strand
GGTGGGTGGCTGTGACGTCCTTGCCTGTAGCTGTGGCGTCCTTGCCGGTGCCGGTGCCAGTGCCGGTGCTGGTGCCGGTGGCTGTGCCTGTGCCGGTGGCTGTGCCTGTGGCGTGCTGATCGGCGGGGTTCCTGTCAGAGGGGGCGACAACGAGCCGTCGCCCGTAGGTACCCGCTTCCCGTACGGCGACCTGGTCCTCGCCGTCGGTAGCCGCGAGCACGCCCAGGAACCGTCCCAGGGTCCGCTCGTCCAACTCCCCGGGCAGATCGACGAGCCCGCCCCAGCGCTCCGGATGCTCCAGCGCGACCACCCGGCCGAGCCCCCACACGGCGGCGGCACGCGGCTCGGGCAGCCCGCGCACGGCGTCGTCCGCGACCGGCACACTCACCGCACCGCACGTCACCGCCCACACCCGGGCATCGAGCCCGGCCTCCCCAAGGGCCTGGACCAGCGCTGCCGTACCGGTCACGGCCACCGGAACTCCCGACTCCCGTACGTCGGTTCGGGCGGCGAGCAGCGACACCACACCGGCGATCCCGGCACCGTCGTCGAGCCCGGCCAGGGTGTCCCGCAGACGCGGCGCGATGGCGTCCGGAGCATCCTCAGCCCCGACCTCCAACGTCAGGGTCTGCGAGCCGAGCGCTGTCACAACGGACCGCACCCAGGCGTCCTCGCCCCACCCGGACGGAACCACGGCCAGCCACGGCCCGGCCGCACGGGCCCCGACCGCGACTCCGTCCCCGAGCGCCTGCCACGTCTCCCTGAACCGCAGCGCGTCCACGGCCGACCGCATCCGCCGCCGCCCGCGCCACGCCGACAACGCGGGCACCACGTCGTTCAACGCCTCGCTGTCGACGTGCAGTTGGGCCGCCAGACCGTCCACATCGGCGTCATCGACGGCCGCCCAGAACTCGGCCTCGGCGGGATCGGAGACTCGGCTGTCAGCTGCCGACAGCGCGGCGATCGCGCCGGACTCGGGCCAGTAGTGCCGACGTTGGAAGGGGTAGGTAGGGGCCTCGGTGAGACGGGCACCAGTACCGGCGAAGAGGGCAGACCAGTCCACCGGGACTCCGTGCGCGAAGAGCTGCGACAGGGCCGTGAGGGCGGCTGCCTCTTCGGGACGGTTCTTGCGAAGTACCGGCGCGACGACCGCGTCTTCGGCCGTGTTGTGCTCGATCAGGGCGGTGAGAGTGCTGTCCGGGCCGAGTTCCAGGAAGCGGGTGACGCCCTGGTCGGTGAGGGTGCGGATGCCGTCGGCGAAGCGGACGGTCTCGCGGACGTGGCGGGTCCAGTAGGCGGGGTCGCCCAGGTCGTCGGGGGTGGCGAGGGCGCCAGTGAGGTTTGAGACGAGCGGGATGCGTGGGGGGTGGAACGTGATGCCGGACAGGGCCTGGGCGAAATCGTCCAGCATCGGGGCCATGAGCGGGGAGTGGAAGGCGTGGGAGACCCGTAGGCGGGTGGTGCGGCGGCCGGGCAGGGTGGCGGCCACTGCGAGAACGGCCTCCTCCGTGCCGGAGAGCACCAGGGAAGTGGGGCCGTTGACCGCTGCGATGCTCACGTCGTCGGTGAGGTGCGGAATGACCTCGCCCTCCGTGGCCTCGACCGCGAGCATCAGGCCGCCCTCGGGCAGGGCCTGCATCAACCGCGCGCGTGCCGACACCAGCGCACACGCGTCCGCGAGCGACAGCACGCCCGCGACATGGGCGGCAGCGATCTCCCCGACGGAATGACCTGCGAGGTACTTCGGAGTGACCCCGAGGGAGGTGACCAGTCGGAACAGCGCGACCTCGATCGCGAAGAGGGCCGGCTGGGTGAACTCCGTACGGTTCAGGGCCTCCTCGTCCTCACCCCACATGACGTCACACAGGGCGGGATCGAACTCGGCAAGCACCTCGTCCAGGGCCTGGGCGAACACCGGGAAGCGGCCGTACAGCTCCCGACCCATGCCCACACGCTGGGCACCCTGACCCGAGAACACGAACGCCAACGACCCCTCGACCACCACTCCCCTGGCAGCCTCAACGATGCCCTCCGCCGACGCCAGCATCACAGCCCGATGCGCGAACCTCGCACGACCACCCGCCAGCGTGTAAGCGACATCCACCGACGGCTCAGCCGCCCCCACCACCTCGATCTGCGCATCCAGCGCCCGCCCCGACCGCGCCGACACCACCAACGGCACCACCGACGGAACGGGAGAGTCGGCCGCCGGCTCGCTGTCGGCATCCCGCCACTGCTCCAGGATGATGTGGGCGTTGGTGCCACTGAGCCCGAACGAGGACACACCGACGCGACGCGGGCGGTCACTGTCCGGCCACGGAACCGACTCCCGCACCAGCTCCACCGCACCCGCCGACCAGTCCACGTGGGACGACGGAGCATCTACATGCAGGGTCGGCGGGACAGCGCCGTGCCGCATCGCCAGGACCGACTTGATCAGACCAGCGGCACCGGCGGCGGCCTGGGTGTGACCGAGGTTGGACTTCACCGACCCGAGCAGCAGGGGCCGTTCGCGATCCTGGCCGTAGGTGGCGAGAAGCGCCTGCGCCTCGATCGGATCGCCGAGGCCGGTACCGGTGCCGTGCGCCTCCACGACATCGACGTCCCCAGCGCTCAGGCCCGCAGACGCGAGCGCCTGACGGATCACCCGCTGCTGGGACGGGCCGTTCGGTGCGGTCAGCCCATTCGACGCACCATCCTGATTTACCGCACTACCGCGGACGACGGCGAGAATCCGATGCCCGTTCCGCACCGCATCCGACTGCCGCTCCAGCAGCAGCACACCCACACCCTCAGCCCAGCCGACACCGTCAGCCGAGTCGGAGAACGCCTTGCACCGGCCATCCGGTGCCAGCCCGCCCTGCCGCGAGAACTCCACAAACGTCGTCGGCGTCGACATCACCGTCACACCACCGGCCACCGCAAGCGAGCACTCACCACCACGCAACGCCTGCGCAGCCAAATGCACCGCAACCAACGACGACGAACACGCCGTATCGATGGAGACGGAAGGGCCTTCCAGGCCGAGGGTGTACGCGACGCGGCCGGAAACGACGCTCTGGGAGCTGGCGTTGCCGCGGAAGCCCTCGAATTCGGGACCCGCCAGCAGGTTGGCGTAGTCGCTGTACATGACGCCCGCGAAGACGCCGGTCTGGCTGCCGCGCAGGGAGGTCGGATCGATGCCGGCCCGTTCGATGGCTTCCCACACCGACTCCAGCAGCAACCGCTGCTGGGCATCCGTCGCCAGCGCCTCGCGCGGACTCATTCCGAAGAACTCGGGATCGAAGCCGCCGACGCCGTTGAGGAAGCCGCCCTCGCGCGCGGATGAGGTGCCCGTGTGCTCGGGGTCGGGGTGGTAGAGCCGCTCCAGGTCCCAGCCACGGTCCTCCGGGAAGCCCGACACGGCGTCCCCGCCCTGGGACACCAGCCGCCACAGATCCTCCGGCGACGCCACGTCACCCGGGAAGCGGCAGGCCATGCCCACGACGACCACCGGGTCGTCGGCCACCGCCGTCAACGGGGTCACCGGAGCGGCCGTACGCGAACCGAGCACCTCGTCCAGCAGGAATCCTGCGAGCGCGCTCACCGTCGGATAGTCGAACACCAACGTCGCCGGCAACCGCAGCCCGGTCACCGACTGCAAGCCGTTGCGCAGTTCGACGGCGAGCAGTGAGTCGAAGCCCAGGTCGCGGAAGGACCGCGAGTCGTCGAGGCCGACCGGGCTGTCGTGGCCCAGGACCAGCGCCACCTGCCCCCGCACAAGGTCAAGCAGCACCTCGCGCCGCTCCACCTCGTCCAGACCGGTGAGCCGCTGGAGCAGACCGCCCGCCGCGACCACCCGACGAGGCGAGCGCACCAGCCCCCGCAGCACTGCGGGCACGTCACCCCGGTCACGGATCGTGCGCAGGTCGAGCGGGATGGGAAGGACGACGGGCGTGTCGTGGGCCAGTGCCGTGTCGAACAGTGTGAGCCCTTGCTCCTGGGTCACGGCGGGGAAGCCGGTGCGGGCGAGGCGTTCGCGTTCGGTGAGGGTGAGGTCGCCGGTCATGCCGGTGCCGTCGAGGTCCCACGGTCCCCATACGAGGGACGTGGCGGGCAGTCCGAGGGTGCGGCGGTGCTCCGCGAGGGCGTCGAGGAAGGCGTTGGCGGCGGCGTAGTTGGCCTGTCCGGTGCCGCCGAAGGTGCCGGCGGCGGAGGAGACAAGGACGAAGGCCCGGACGTCGGGGAGGAGTTCGTGCAGGTGCCATGCCGCGTCTGCCTTGGGGCGCAGGACGGAGTGCAGTCGCTCGGGGGTCAGGCTGCCGACAAGCCCGTCGTCGAGTACGCCCGCGGCGTGGACGACGGTCGAGATGGGTCGCCCTGCCAGTGCGACGGTGAGGGCGTCGGCCAGCGCGTCACGGTCGGAGACGTCGCAGGCCGTCACGTCCACCCGGTCCGCCCCCAACTCCGTCAGCTCGGAGATGAGTTCATCGACGCCCGGTGCGTCCGCGCCCCGCCGCGACAGCAGCACCAGTTCGCGCACACCGTGAGAGCGCACGAGATGCCGGGCCAGGACCGCGCCGAGGCCGCCGGTACCGCCGGTCACGAGGACAGGGCCCGGGCCGGTCCAGGAGTTTGCCGCCGAGTCTGCGGGTGTGGTGGCCCGCACGACCCTCGGGGCTTCCAACCGGCCTTCGCGCACGGCGGTTTCGGGCTCGTCGAGGGCCAGGACCCGGCGCAGCAGGTCGGGACCGACCTCGTCTCCCGCCGACCAGGACAGCAGGCCGACGCGCCCGGGGTGTTCGTTCTGCACCGTGCGGAGCAGGCCGCGTACGGCACCGAGGACCGGCTCGGGCACGCCAACGGTGGTCACGACGAGGCGGGCGTCGGGGTGCCTCTCCTGGTCGAGCCATTCCTGAACGAGCTGTAGTACGTGAGCTGTTGCGTCATGCAGGGCTGAGACAAGGTCATCAGCCGTGGGGTCGCCGTCGATGCGGGCGAGGACGACGCCTGGAGACGTGTCGGTGAGGGAGGCGAGATCGGGGTATGCGGTGGCGCCCCATGCCTGGGCCGACCGGGTGATGTCCTCGCCGACGACGGCAAGCGGGCCGCTGTAGGGCTCCGTGGCGGTGACCTGCGTCCACGCCATGCGGTAGAGGTCGCTGCTCGTGCGGCTCGCCGAGAGACGGTCTTCGGCCGGGCGGACGACGAGACGGTTCACCGATGCGATCGGGTTCCCGTCCTGGTCGGTCACGGTCACAGCGATGCTGCCGGTTCCGATTCCGGTGCCCGTGCCCGTGGCGGTGGCGGTACGCACCAGCTTGGCCCTCACCGTGGAGGCGCCGGTCGCGTGCAGGGACACGCCCTCCCAGGCGAACGGCAGCAGTCCGCCCGACTCCTCGGCCTCCTCACCGGAGAATGCGGCCGCGTGGAGCACGGCGTCGAGAAGAGCCGGGTGCAGACCGAATCCGCTGGTCGGAACGTGCTCGGGCAGCTCGGCCTCGACGAACACCTCGTCGCCGCGCCGCCAGGCAGCGCGCAAGCCCCGGAACACCGGGCCGTATGCGAAACCGTCCTCCGCCCGTGCCTCGTAGAAACCGTCGAGGTCCAGGGGCCGCGCCTCGGCGGGCGGCCACGTCGTGACGTCGAAGGTCTGCGGAGAGCCGTCCTGCGCGGCGAGCGTGCCGGAGGCGTGCTGCGTCCAGGGCAGATCCTCGTCCGACGTGTCCGGGCGGGAGTGAACGCCGACGGAACGGCGGCCGTCCTCGTCCGGAGCACCGACGGCGATCTGGATCCGCACGGCCTCACGCGGGCCGAGGATCAAGGGCACGCCGAGGGACAGCTCCTCGACCCGGCCGCATCCGACCTCGTCCCCCGCACACAGCACCAGTTCCAGGAACGCGGTCGCCGGCAGCAGCACATTGCCGTGCACCGCGTGATCGGCGAGCCAGGTCTGCGTACCTGCCGAGAGGCGCCCGGCGAGGACCACCCCGTCGGACTCCACCAACGGCACGGCCGCGCCGAGCAGCGGGTGCTCGACGGGTTCCAGACCCAGGGCCACGGCGTCCTGAAGGGAAGCGGTGACGGCGGGCCAGTAGTGCCGGCGTTGGAAGGGGTAGGTAGGGGCCTCTGTGAGACGGGCACCAGTACCGGCGAAGAGGGCAGGCCAATCCACCGGGACGCCGTGCGCGAAGAGCCGGGACAGGGCCATGAGGGCGGCTGCTTCCTCGGTCCTGTTCTTGCGCAACGTCGGGACGATGACCGCGCCTTCGGGCGCCAACTGCTCGATCAGGGCGGACAGGACGCTGTCCGGGCCGAGTTCCAGGAAGCGGGTGACGCCCTGGTCGGTGAGGGTGCGGATGCCGTCGGCGAAGCGGACGGTCTCGCGGACGTGGCGGGTCCAGTAGGCGGGGTCGCTCAGGTCGTCGGGGGTGGCGAGGGTGCCGGTGAGGTTCGAGACGAGCGGGATGCGTGGGGGGTGGAAGTCGATGCCGGACAGGGCCTGGGCGAAATCGGCCAGCATCGCGTCCATGAGCGGGGAGTGGAAGGCGTGGGAGACCCGCAGGCGAGTGGCGCGGCGGCCGGGCAGGGCGGCGGCCACCGCGAGAACCGCTTCCTCCACGCCCGAGAGCACGATCGACGTGGGGCCGTTGACCGCTGCGATGCTCACCTCGTCGGTGAGGTGCGGGACAACCTCGCCCTCCGTGGCCTCGACCGCGAGCATCAGGCCGCCCTCCGGCAGGGCCTGCATCAACCGCGCGCGTGCCGACACCAGCGCACACGCGTCCGCGAGCGACAGCACGCCCGCGACATGGGCGGCAGCGATCTCCCCGACGGAATGACCGGCCACGAAGTCCGGCCGTACACCCAGGGATTCAGCCAACCGATACAGCGCCACCTCAACGGCGAACAACGCGGGCTGAGTGAACTCCGTACGGTTCAGGGCGGTTTCATCGTCGCCCCAGATGACGTCGCGTAGACGCGGGTCCAGTTCGGTCAGGGTCTCGTCCAGGGCCTGGGCGAACACCGGGAAGCGGCCGTACAGCTCCCGACCCATGCCCACACGCTGGGCACCCTGACCCGAGAACACGAACGCCAACGACCCCTCGACCACCACTCCCCTGGCAGCCTCAACGATGCCCTCCGCCGACGCCAGCAGCACAGCCCGATGCGCGAACCGCGCACGACCACCCGCCAGCGTGTAAGCGACATCCACCGACGGCTCAGCCGCCCGCACCACCTCGATCTGCGCATCCAGCGCCCGCCCCGACCGAGCCGACACCACCAACGGCACCACAAACGGCTGCTGAGCGGAGCTCGGCTCCATTGTGTCCATGGGCAGTTCGAGGATCACGTGGGCGTTGGTGCCGCTGAGGCCGAAGGAGGAGACGGCGGCCCTGCGGGGGCGGTCACCGTCCGGCCAAGGAACCGGTTCTCGGACCAGCTCCACCGCACCCGTCGACCAGTCCACGTGCGAGGACGGGGCGTCGGCGTGCAGGGTGCGCGGGACGATGCCATGCCGCATCGCCAGCACGCTCTTGATCACACCGGCAACACCGGCAGCGGCCTGGGTGTGACCGAGGTTCGACTTCACCGACCCGAGCAGCAGCGGCCGTTCACGATCCTGACCGTAGGTGGCGAGAAGCGCCTGCGCCTCGATCGGATCGCCAAGCGTGGTGCCAGTGCCATGCGCCTCCACGACATCGACATCCCCGGCGCTCAGCCCCGCAGACGCGAGCGCCTGCCGGATGACGCGCTGCTGCGACGGACCATTCGGCGCCGTCAACCCATTCGACGCACCGTCCTGGTTCACCGCACTACCCCGAAGGACCGCCAGAATCCGATGCCCGTTCCGCACCGCATCCGACTGCCGCTCCAACAGCAGCACACCCACACCCTCAGCCCAGCCAACCCCATCGGCCGCATCCGAGAACGCCTTGCACCGGCCATCCGGAGCCAGCCCACCCTGCCGCGAGAACTCCACAAACGTCGTCGGCGTCGACATCACCGTCACACCACCGGCCACCGCCAACGAACACTCACCACCACGCAACGCCTGCGCAGCCAAATGCACCGCAACCAACGACGACGAACACGCCGTATCGATCGTCACCGCCGGCCCCTCGAAGCCCAGCGCATAAGCGACTCGACCGGACGCGATACTCGGTGAGCTGCCGCTCCCCCGGAAGCCCTCGAACTCGTCGCCGGACAGAAGGACTCCGTAGTCGTTGTACATGAGACCGGCGAAGACACCGGTCTGGCTGCCGCGCAGCGAGGTCGGATCGATACCCGCCCTCTCGATCGCCTCCCACACCGACTCCAGCAACAACCGCTGCTGCGCATCCGTCGCCAACGCCTCCCGCGGACTCATCCCGAAGAACTCGGGATCGAACCCGGCAACGTCGGTCAGGAAGCCACCGGCGCGCGTGGACGACGTACCGGTGTGCTGCGGGTCAGGGTGGTAGAGCCGCTCAAGGTCCCACCCACGGTCGGACGGGAACTCCCCCACCGCGTCCACGCCTTCAGACACCAGCCGCCACAAGTCCTCCGGCGACTCCACGCCACCGGGGTAACGGCAGGCCATACCCACAATCACCACCGGATCGTCGGCGACAGCCACCACAGAGCTCGCCACCGGAGCCGCCGCCTGCGCCCCCAGCACCTCACCCAGCAGGAAGTCAGCCAGGACCGCGACCGTCGGATAGTCGAACACCAACGTCGCCGGCAACCGCAGCGCGGTCACCGACTGCAAGCCATTGCGCAGTTCGACAGCCAGGAGCGAGTCAAAGCCGAGGTCCCGGAACGAACGAGCGTCATCAACACCCGAGGCACTCTCGTGGCCCAGGACCAGCGCCACCTGCCCCCGCACAAGGTCAAGCAGCACCTCGCGCCGCTCCACCTCGTCCAGACCGGTGAGCCGCTGGAGCAGACCGCCCGCCGCGACCACCCGTCGACGCGGCCGCACCAACGCACGGAAGACAGGCGGTACTTCACCAAGCTCCCGGACAGCGCGCAGATCGAGCGGTACGGGCACGACCACCTGCTCGGACGTCCGTAGCGCCGCGTCGAACAGGGCCAGGCCCTGATCGACCGTGATCGCGGGAATGCCGGTGCGGGCCATCCGCTGCGGATCGGCCGCCATGCCTCCGACCTCCTGCTGCCAGGGGCCCCATACGAGGGACACCGCAGGCAGACCCATGTCCCGGCGCAGGGCCACCAGAGCGTCGAGGAAGGCGTTGGCCGACGCGTAGGCCGCTTGTCCGACGCTGCCGAGCACGCCGGCGACGGAGGAGAAGACGACGAACGGCATGTCGTCGGGGAGCAGTTCGTGCAGGTGCCAGGCCGCGTCGACCTTGGGCCTCAGGACGGACTCAACACGCTCGGGGGTCAGGCTGCCGACAAGCCCGTCGTCCAGGACGCCCGCGGCATGTACGACACCACGCACCGACCGCCCCGCCAGCACACCCGCCAACGCCTCACGATCCGCCACATCACACGCGACCGCCTCAACCCGGGCACCCAACCCACCCAGTTCAGCGACGAGTTCACTCACCCCAGGCGCATCCGCACCCCGCCGCGACAGCAGCACCAACTCCCGCACCCCATGCACCCGCACCAGATGCCGCGCCACCACCGCACCCAGACCACCCGTACCACCCGTCACCACCACGGCACCCGGACCAGCCCACTCCACCGCCACACCACTCGACCCACCACCACGCACCAACCGGGGCACGCTCACGGTCCCGCCGTATACAGCGACGTCGGATTCATCAGCGGCCAACGCGCGCAGGGCGGCGCAGAGTTGCTCGGCGTCGGTGTCCGCGATGTCCAGCGTCGCGAAACGGCCCGGATACTCGGCGCCGGCAGACCGCACGAGCCCGCGCACTGCGGCGGACACCACGGCCGAGCCCTGTGTCAGTACCACCAGCCGCGCGCCACGGAAGCGCTCCTCCGCGACCCACGCCTGCACGAGGGCCAGCACCTGCGCGACCGCGGTGTGCGTCTGCCCTGCCACGTCCTGCACCGTGTCCTCAGCGGCCCCGAGGGCGGCCACGACAAGCCCCGGAACCGGCCGGTTCCCGTCGGCATCGGCACCGGTGTCCACGTCCGCTGCCAGTTCGTCGAGGTCGGCGTAGCTCCGAACGTCGGCAACGGCGTCCCGCATCACATCGGCGAGCGCCTCTCCGCCCCCGAGCAGCGCCACAGCCGGAAGCTCCGCCGACGTCTCCGGCGCCTCGGTCCAGTCGACCCGGAAGAGCGACCCGGCCGCCGTACTCGCCCCACCCAGCTGGTCACTCGTCACGGGCCGGACGACCAGCCCGGACACACGCGCCACCGGACGTCCCTCGACATCGGCGAGGTCGACGGCGATCGCGTCCCGTTCGCTCCACCGGACCAGTCGGGCGCGCACCTCGGTCGCGCCGGACGCGTGCAGTGAGACGCCCTCCCAGGCGAAGGGGAGCGCGGGGTCACCCGTCCCCCCGGCGACGGCGACAGCGTGCAGTGCGGCGTCGAGCAACGCCGGGTGCAGTCCGAACCCGCCGACATCGGTCCCGGTCGGCAGGGTCACCTCGGCGAAGACCTCGTCACCGCGCCGCCAGACACCGCGCAGCCCCTGGAAGAGGGGGCCGTAGGTCAGGCCGGCGTTGGCCATGTCCTCGTACAGGTCGCCCGTTTCGACGCGCTCGGCGCCAGCAGGCGGCCACTGCGCGGCATCGGCCCAGTCGGTCAGAACAGGTTCGTCGGAGAGGACACCCGAGGCGTGCTGCGTCCAGGGGGCATCGCCGGCCGCGTCGTCGGGGCGCGCGTGCACCGTCACCGTGCGGCGGTCGGCGTCATCGGTCTCCGCGACCCGCACCTGGATCTGCACGGCGCCCGCGTCCGGAACGACGAGGGGCGTCGACACGGTGAGGTCGTCCAGGGTGCCGAACCCGACCTCGTCGCCGGCCCGCACCGCCAGTTCCACGAAGGCCGTGCCCGGGACGACCACCTGCCCGAAGACCATGTGATCGGCCAGCCACGGGTGAGTGGCCGAGGACAGCCGCCCCGACAGCACTACGTCCTCGGAGTCGGCCAACGACACAGCGGCCCGGAGCAGTGGATGGTCGGCAGCGGCGAGACCCGCGGCGCGCACATCCCCGGCACCGGTCGCATATCTTCCGACCGGCCAGTAGTTCTGGCGCTGGAACGGGTAGGTCGGAACATCCACCAGCCGGGCGCCCGTGCCCCTGAACAGCGCCGGCCAGTCCACCGGCACGCCGTGCGTGAAGAGCTGGGAGAGGGCGGTGAGCGCGGCTGCCTGCTCGGGCCGGTCCTTGCGCAATACGGGCACGACGAGCGCCTCGTCCGCCACGGACTGCCGTACCAACGCGGACAGTACGCCGTCCGGGCCGATCTCCAGGAAGCGCGTCACTCCCTGGTCGGTGAGGGTGCGAAGTCCGTCGGCGAAACGCACCGTGCCCCGCACATGCCGGACCCAGTAGTCCGCCGTGTTCAGCGAGTCGAGACCTCCGGTGAGGTTCGACACGACAGGAATACGCGGCTCGTCGAAGCGCAGACCGGCGATCGCCTCGCGAAACTCCTCCAGCATCGGTTCCATCAGCAGCGAGTGGAAGGCGTGCGAGACCCGCAGTCGCGTCGTACGCCGATTCGGCACAGCGGCGGCAACAGCGAGTACGGCCTCCTCGGTACCCGAGAGCACCAATGAGGACGGCCCGTTGACCGCCGCGATCGACACACCCTCGACGAGGTACGGAGCGACCTCGGCTTCCGCGGCCTCGACCGCGAGCATCAGGCCGCCCTCGGGGAGCGCCTGCATCAGCCGGGCCCGCGCCGACACCAACGCACACGCGTCCGCCAGGGACAACACTCCCGCGGCATGGGCGGCCGCGATCTCACCGACCGAATGCCCCGCAAGGTACTTCGGAGTGACACCAAGGGAGGTCACCAGCCGGTACAGCGCAACCTCGATCGCGAAGAGGGCAGGCTGCGTGAACTCCGTACGATTCAGAACCTCCTCGTCCTCGCCCCAGATCACGTCACGCAGGGCGGGGTCGAGCTCGGCAAGCACCTCGTCCAGCGCCTGGGCGAACACGGGGAACCGGGCGTACAACTCCCGGCCCATCCCGACCCGTTGGGCACCCTGTCCGGAGAACACGAACGCCAGCGGCTCCTCGGCCGCCGTCCCTCTGGATACCTCGGCGACGCCGCCCTCGGACGCCAGCAACACAGCCCGGTGCCCGAACGAGGCCCGTCCCGCCGCCAGCGTGTACGCGACGTCCGCCGACGGCTCGACCGCCCGCAGCGCCTCGATCTGCGCATCCAGCGCCTGCCCCGACCGAGCCGACACCACCAACGGCAGTACGCCGAACTCAATCGCCACGGGCGTCGGTGCGGCCTCCGGCCCCGCCTCCAGAATGACGTGCGCGTTGGTACCGCTCAGCCCGAAGGAGGACACGCCGACACGACGCGGCCGTCCCGTCCCCGGCCACGCCACCGGCTCCCGCACCAGCTCCACCGCACCCGCCGACCAGTCCACATGCGACGACGGGGCGTCGACATGCAGGGTGCGCGGGACGACACCGTGCCGCATCGCCATGATCGACTTGATGACCCCGGCGACACCGGCAGCAGCCTGGGTGTGACCCAGGTTGGACTTCACCGACCCCAGCAGCAGCGGCCGTTCACGCTCCTGGCCATACGTCGCCAGCAACGCCTGCGCCTCGATCGGGTCACCCAGGGTCGTGCCCGTACCGTGCGCCTCGACCGCATCCACCTCACCGGCGGACAACCCGGCCGATGCCAGCGCCTGCCGGATCACCCGCTGCTGCGAAGGACCATTCGGCGCCGTCAACCCATTCGACGCACCGTCCTGATTGACGGCACTACCGCGTACGACCGCCAGAATCCGATGCCCGTTCCGCACCGCATCCGACTGCCGCTCCAGCAGCAGCACACCCACACCCTCAGCCCAGCCGACACCGTCAGCCGAGTCGGAGAACGCCTTGCACCGGCCATCCGGTGCCAGCCCGCCCTGCCGCGAGAACTCCACAAACGTCGTCGGCGTCGACATCACCGTCACACCACCGGCCACCGCCAACGAACACTCACCACCACGCAACGCCTGCGCAGCCAAATGCAGAGCCACCAACGACGACGAACACGCCGTATCGATCGAGACGGTCGGCCCCTCGAAGCCGAAGGAGTAGGCGACTCGGCCGGAGGCGATGCTCATCGCGCTCCCGTTGCCGCGCAGGCCCTCGAAATCACGGCCGTCGAGGAGGAGCCCGTAGTCGTTGTACATGACACCGGCGAAGACACCGGTCTGGCTGCCACGCAGCGAGGTCGGGTCGATACCCGCCCGCTCGATCGCCTCCCACACCGACTCCAGCAACAACCGCTGCTGCGCATCCGTCGCCAACGCCTCCCGCGGGCTCATCCCGAAGAAGTCCGCGTCGAAGCCACCGGCCTCCTGGAGGAAGCCACCGGACCGGGTGGAGGAGGTGCCCAGGTGCTCCGGGTCCGGGTGGTAGAGCCCCTCCAGGTCCCAGCCGCGGTCGGCCGGGAACTCCCCCACCGCGTCCGCGCCTTCGGAGACCAGCCGCCACAAGTCCTCGGGCGACGACACCCCACCGGGGAAACGGCAGGCCATCCCCACGACCACCACCGGGTCATCGGCCACAGCCACCACCGGCGAGGCCGCCGGAGCCGCCGCCTGCGCCCCGAGCACCTCACCCAGCAGGAAGTCAGCCAGGACCGCGACCCTCGGATAGTCGAACACCAACGTCGCCGGCAACCGCAGCCCCGTCACCGACTGCAAGCCATTGCGCAGCTCGACAGCCAGCAACGAGTCAAAGCCCAGATCCCGGAACGACCGCGACGCGTCCACACCCAAGGCACCCTCGTGCCCCAGCACCAACGCCACCTGCCCCCGCACCAGATCGAGCAGCACCTCATGCCGCTCCACCGCGTCGAGCGGCGCGAGCCTGCGGACCAGGTCGGGTGCGCCGGTGCCGCTGCTCCCGTTGCGGCGCCGGGGTCGTACGAGTCCACGGAGGAGTGCGGGGACTTCCGTGCGGGCCCGTGCCGCCCGCAGGTCCAGCGGGACGGGGAGTACTAGGTCATCGCCGCTCGCGAGGGCCGCGTCGAACAGGCTCAGGCCATGCTCCGCGGACACCGGGGGCATGAGCGCGGCCTCGTCGTGCGCCTCGGCGGGCGGCAATTCGGCCGCCATGCCGGCGCCGTCGAGCTGCCACGGTCCCCAGGCCAGGGAGACCGCGTGCAGGCCCTGGGCACGGCGGTGCGCGGCGAGGGCGTCGAGGTAGGAGTTGGCGGCGGCGTAGGCGGCCTGGCCCACGGGGCCGAATGTGCCGGCAGCGGAGGAGACGAGGACGAAGGCCCGGACGTCGGGCAGGAGTTCGTGCAGGTGCCAGGCCGCGTCGGCCTTCGGGGCCAGTACGGCGTGCAGGCGCTCGGGGGTCAGGCTGCCGACAAGCCCGTCATCCAGGACGCCCGCGGCATGTACGACACCACGCACCGACCGCCCCGCCAGCACACCCGCCAACGCCTCACGATCCGCCACATCACACGCGACCGCCTCAACCCGGGCACCCAACCCACCCAGTTCAGCGACGAGTTCACTCACCCCAGGCGCATCCGCACCCCGCCGCGACAGCAGCACCAACTCCCGCACCCCATGCACCCGCACCAGATGTCGCGCCACCACCGCACCCAGACCACCCGTACCACCCGTCACCACCACGGCACCCGGACCAGCCCAATCCACCGCCACACCACTCGACCCACCACCACGCACCAACCGGGGAACCCTCACGTGACCGTCCGTGAGGGCGGTCTCCCGTTCGCCGACGGCGAGGGCCCGGCGGAGGTGGGTCCCGTCCACGGGCTCCATGCCGAGGATCAACAGGCCGATGCCGCCAGGGTGTTCGGACTCGGCGGCGCGCAGCAGGCCGCGGACCGCGGCGGGCGCGAGCCGGTCGTCACGGAGGACGACGACCAGGCGGGTGTTGCGAAGGCGCTCGTCGCGCTGCCAGTGACGGACGAGGCCGAGGGCCCGAGCGGTGAGCATGTGCAGTTCACCGACCGGGTCCGTCACCGGGTCCGTGCCTCGGTTCGTGACTCGGTTCGTGACCGGGCTCGCCTCGTCGGGGCCCGCCATGAGCGGGGCCAGGACCACGTCGGGCAGGGGTGCCGTGGCCGCGAGTTCGGTGAGGTCCGCAGGGACGCGTAGGGGCGCGCCGCCGAGGGCGTCGCTGATCTCCTGGGCGAACGAGGCGTCGGCGGAGTCGGCAAGCAGGGCGAGGGGACCCTCATAGGGAGTCGTCTCGGGGGCCGGGATCCAGTCGACCCGGTACAGCGTGTCGGCGGCCGTCGATGCGCCGGATCGCGCGGCGTCGAGAGGGCGCGTGGTGAGCGCGTCCACGGTCAGGACGGGGGCGCCCATGGTGTCCATGACGTCGATGGCGACGGTGTCCTCGCCCTGCGGGACGATACGAGCGCGGACCTTGGTGGCGCCGGTTGCGTGCAGGCTGACGCCTTCCCAGGCGAACGGCACACCGAGGCGGCCGTCGCCGGCTTGGGCGACGGCATGGAGGAGGGCGTCGAGCAGGACGGGGTGGACGGCGAAGCCGGCGGTGCGGTTTCCCGCGGGGAGTTCGGCCTCGACGTAGAGGTCGCCGTCCCGGCGCCAGACAGCGCTGAGGCCGCGGAAAACAGGGCCGTACGCGAAATCGTGGTCGGCGAGGGCGTCGTAGACGCCATCGACGGGGACGGCTTCGGCGCCGGCAGGGGGCCACTGCGCGGGGTCCAAGGCAGTGGGCGTGTCGGTTTCGGTCTCCGCGCCGGGGCTCAGTCGACCGGTGGCGTGGAGCGTCCAGGCGTGCTCGTCAAGACCCTCGTGACTGCCCTGGCCGTACGGCCCGTGCCGACCGTCAGGGCGAGCGTAGATGGTCACCGGTCGGTGGCCGGAGGCGTCGGCGGCGCCGACGAACGTCTGGATCTGGACGGCGCCGTGTTCCGGCAGTTCGAGCGGGGCCGGGAGGGCGAGTTCGGCCACGCGGTCGCATCCGAACTCGTCGCCGGCGCGCAGGGCGAGTTCGACGAAGGCCGCGCCGGGCAGGAGGACGCGGCCGTCGATGCGGTGGTCGGCCAGCCAGCGGTGGGTGGCCAAGGAGAGGCGGCCGGAGAGGAGGGCGCCGTCGGATTCGGCGAGGGACACGGCGGCGCCGAGGAGGCCGTGTTCGGCGGGGGCGAGGCCGACGGCGCGGACGTCCCCGGCGCCGCCCACGCCCGCGGCCGGCCAGTGCCGGCGGCGCTGGAAGGCGTAGGTGGGGAGGTCGACGGGGTGGGCG
>NZ_VMNX01000217.1 GCF_009377235.1 Streptomyces acidicola | reverse complement strand
CCCCCGCACGCCCCGCCGAGGCCCCGGCCGGGCGCGCCGACGCCCGCCACGTGCTGTGGTGGCAGGCCCCCGGCGACGCCCACTCGATGATCGAACAGGGCCTGCCCGTCGGCAACGGCCGTCTCGGCGCCCTCACCGGCAACGACCCCGGGCGCGAACTGCTCCTGATCACCGACGCCACCATGTGGACCGGCGGTCTCAACGACACCCTCGACGCCGACGGCCAGTTCCCCTACGGCCGTGACGACTTCGGCTCCCTCACTCTCCTGGCCCGCCTCACCGTCGACCTGCCCGACCACGACCTGGGCTCCGTCTCCGGCTACCGACGCACCCTCGACCTCGACCGGGGCGTCGTCACCACCACCTACGTCCGCTCCGGGGTGACCTACCGGCGGGAGGTCTTCGCCAGCCGCACCGACGACGTGATCGTCGTGCACTTCACGCAGAGCGGGCCGGGCCGCCACACCGGCACGATCACCCTGGAGGGCACGCACGGCGAGGACCCGGCGGTGTCCTTCGGCGCCTCCTTCCCCAACGGCCTGCGCTACGGTGCCGCCGTGACCGCGTACGGCAGCGGCGGCCGGGTGAGCGTGCACGACGACCGGATCGACTTCGCGGGCTGCCGGGACCTCACGGTGGTGGTCAGCGGCGGCACGAACTACGCGCCCGACGCCGAGGCCGGGTACCGCGACCCGTCCCTCGACCCCGCGAGGCTCGCCCGCACCAAGGTCCGGGCCGCCGCCGCCCACTCAGCGTCCGTGCTCCGCCGTACGCACATCGCCGACCACCAGGCCCTCTACCGCCGGTTCGACCTCGACCTGGGCGCCTCCACGGACCGGCAGCGCGACCTGGACACCTGGGAGCGCGTCAACCTCCGCCACACCAGCGGCGACCCCGACCCGGAACTGGAGGCCGCCTACCTCCACTTCGGCCGCTACCTGATGATCTCCGGCTCCCGCGGCAGCCTCCCGATGGGCCTGCAAGGGCTGTGGCTGGACGGCAACGACCCGGACTGGATGGGCGACTACCACACCGACATCAACATCCAGATGAACTACTGGATGGCCGACCGCACCGGTCTGTCCCCCTGCTTCGACGCCCTCACCGACTACTGCCTCGCCCAGCTTCCCGCCTGGACCGGCCTCACCCACCAACTGTTCGGCGACCCCCGCAACCGCTACCGCAACTCCTCCGGCAGGACCGCCGGCTGGACCGTCGCCATCTCCACCAACCCCCACGGCGGAAACGGCTGGTGGTGGCACCCGGCGGGCAACGCCTGGCTGTGCAACACCCTCTTCGAGCACTACGAGTACACCCTCTCCCGCACCCACCTGGAACGCATCCACCCGCTGCTGAAGGGAGCCTGCGAGTTCTGGGAGGCGCGGCTGGTCACCACGACCGCGCCTGGCGGCACGAAGGAGGTGCTCGTCGCCGACAGTGACTGGTCGCCCGAACACGGCCCGCTGGACGCCAAGGGAATCACCTACGCTCAGGAACTCGTCTGGACACTGTTCGGTAACTACGCCTCCGCGGCGGCCGAGTTGAACCGCGACCGTGACCATGCCGCCCGGATCACCGCGCTGCGCGACAAGCTGTACCTGCCCGAGGTCAGCCCGAAGACCGGCTGGCTCCAGGAGTGGATGTCACCCGACAACCTCGGCGAGACCACCCACCGCCACTTGTCCCCGCTGGTCGGTCTCTTCCCCGGCGACCGCATCCGCCCCGACGGCTCCACCCCGAAGGCGACCGTCGAGGGTGCCACCGCCCTGCTGACCGCCCGCGGCATGGAGAGCTTCGGCTGGGCCAACGCCTGGCGCGCCCTGTGCTGGGCCCGCCTGAAGAACGCCGACAACGCCTACCAGCTCATCGTCAACAACCTGCGCCCCTCGACCGGCGGCGCGAACGGCACCGCCTTCAACCTGTTCGACATCTACCAGACCGAGCCGGGTCGCGGCATCTTCCAGATCGACGCCAACTTCGGCACCCCGGCCGCCATCAGCGAGATGCTGCTGTACTCCCGCCCCGGCCACCTCGAACTCCTGCCCGCCCTGCCCGCCGCCTGGGCGGCCTCCGGCTCGATCACCGGCCTCGCGGCACGCGGCGGCTTCCTCGTCGACCTGGCCTGGAAGGACGGCGCCCCCACGTCGGTCCGGGTCCGCTCCACCGGCGGCCGGACCACCACGGTCGCCTTCGCCGGGACCTCCCGCAAGGTCTCGCTGAAGCAGGGCGAGTCCGTCACGCTGAAGGGCTTCGGGTGATGAGGGTCCAACTGGTGTGCGCCGCCGTCCTGACCGCCGTACTCCTGACACCCGCCGCGCCCGCACACCCCGCCACGACCGGCACGCACTCCGTCGTCACCTGGGGCGCAAGCGCCGACCGGGTCGGCGACGGCGTGCCCGACCGGGCCTACCGGCTGGTCGTGCGCACCAGCGCCGGCGGCAGCGATCTGCGGGTCCGTCTCTCCAACGCCTTCGGCGACCGGCCGCTGACCCTCGACAGTGTCTGGGCCGGCACACAGGACACGGGCGCACTGCTCGTGTCCGGCAGCAACCGGCGCCTGACCTTCGACGGCGCCCGGTCCGTGACTGTCCCGGCCGGACAGACGTTGTTCAGCGACGCGCTGCCCGGTAAGTGGCCCGCCGGGGCGAACCTCGTCGTCAGTCTGCACAGCCGTGACGCGGCCGGCCCGGCCACCGGCCACGGCATGGCGATGCAGACGTCGTACACCACCCAGGGCGACCACACCGCCGAGGAGAGCGCCGACAACTGGACCGACCGGACCGGCTCCTGGTTCTACCTGGACGCCGTCACGGTCCGCACCGCCGCCCGGACCGGTGCGGTGGCCGCGCTCGGCGACTCCATCACCGACGGCTGGCAGTCCAGCGGCGACCTGAACCGCCGCTGGCCCGACTACCTCGCCCGCCGCCTCCAGCGAGCCGGCTCCGACATCCAAGGAGTCGCCAACGAGGGGATCTCCGGCAACAAGATCCTCGCCGACGGCGCCGGGCAGAGCGCCCTGAACCGGTTCGACCGGGATGTGCTGTCGCTGCCAGGCGTGCGTACCGTGTTCCTCTTCGAGGGCGTCAACGACCTCAAGGCCGACACGGGCGTCACCGCCGACGACCTCATTGCCGGATACCGGCAGGTCATCGCCCGGGCCCACGCTGCCGGCAAGTGCGTCGCCGGCGCCACGATCGCCCCGTTCAAGGGCTGGTCCGAATGGAACCCCGCCGCTGAGGCCGTACGCCAGGCCGTCAACGAATTCGTCCGGACCGGCGGCGAGTTCGACGCGGTGACCGACTTCGACCGCATCCTGCGCAGCCCCTACGACCGCGAACGCATCCTCCCCGTCTTCGACGGCGGCGACCACCTCCACCCCAACGACAAGGGCATGCAGGCGATGGCGGACGCCGTCGACCTCACCGCCCTGACCTGCCCCTACCCACCCACCTGACCGGCGCCCACGAAAACACCCGGGCGGTACGGGTGCAGGGCGGGCCATGCTGGGCACCTCGCTGCAGTCGATCCTGTCGGGCGGGGCATCGGCCCAGCTCACACCTACAAGATCATCCGACACTTACAGAAGAGTGCCGTCCCTGGCCCAACCGCCGAGGGCCGGGGTCGAACTCATGTTGGAATGATCGGTAAGGCCGGTGCACGCGGCGCACTGCACGTGGGCACGAGCGCCCCATGGGAACCCCGCACGCTCTACCGGTGCCCACGGGCGGCGGAAATGATGAACACACCGCACATGAACCAGGTGATCCGCACCCCTGTCCCTCGGTCAGGCGGACATGCGGCGGAAGGGGCCCATGGTGTTGCTTCTCATCTCCCCGGACAGCGTCGAGGAGGCCCTCGACTGTGCGAAGGCGGCGGAGCACCTCGACATCGTCGACGTCAAGAGGCCCGACGAGGGCTCGCTCGGCGCCAACTTCCCCTGGGTCATCAGAGAGATCCGCGACGCGGTCCCGGCGGACAAACCGGTGTCCGCCACCGTGGGAGACGTCCCCTACAAGCCCGGCACGGTGGCCCAGGCCGCGCTCGGCGCGGTCGTCTCCGGCGCCACGTACATCAAGGTCGGCCTCTACGGATGCACGACGCCCGATCAGGGCGTCGAGGTCATGCGCGCGGTCGTCCGGGCGGTGAAGGACCACCGCCCCGAAGCGCTCGTCGTCGCCTCCGGTTACGCCGACGCCCACCGCATCGGCTGCGTCAACCCGCTCGCCGTGCCCGACATCGCCGCCCGCTCCGGCGCCGACGCGGCCATGCTCGACACCGCCATCAAGGACGGGACGCGGCTGTTCGACCATGTTCCGCCGGACGTCTGTGCCGAGTTCGTCCGGTTGGCCCACGCGTCCGGTCGGCTCGCCGCCCTCGCGGGCAGTGTCCAACAGGCCGACCTCGGTCCGCTGACCCGCATCGGCACGGACATTGTGGGCGTGCGCGGAGCGGTCTGCGAGGGCGGCGACCGCCATGCCGGAAGGATTCAGCCGCGGCTGGTGGCCGCCTTCCGGGCGGAGATGGACCGGCAGGCCCGGGAGTACGCGGCCGGCGTCCCCGCCGTGAACTGACCACCGGCATGCCGACATCTGAGACCGACCGCGGCCACGGTGGCCGGGCCGCGCGTTTCGCCGTCGTCGACCCGGCCACCGGAGAGACCTTCGACGAGGCCCCCGACCAGCAGCCGGACGAGTTGGACGCCGTGGTCGACCGGGCCCACCGGGCCTGGTACGGCTGGCGCGCGGACCCCGCCGCCCGCACCACCGCGTTGCGCGTGGCGGCCGACGCCGTGGTGACGGCCGGCGACGACCTCGCCCGGTTGCTCACCCGGGAACAGGGCAAGCCCCTGGCCGAGTCCTACGCGGAGATCGCCCGTACGGCGGCCCGCCTGTGCTACTTCGCCGACCTGGCCCCCAGAACCCGGCGGATCACCGATGGCCGGCCCGTGCACAGCGAGATCCGCTGGCGACCCCTCGGACCCGTCGCCGCGATCGTGCCGTGGAACTTTCCTCTCCAGCTCGCGGCGGCGAAGTTCGCGCCCGCGCTCGCGGCGGGCAACACCATGGTCCTCAAACCGTCCCCGTTCACCCCCCTCGCCACCCGACTGCTCGGCTCCGTCCTCGCCACCGCCCTGCCCGAGGACGTACTGACCGTCGTCACCGGCCGCGAACCCCTCGGCGCCCGCCTCGCCTCTCACCCGGGCATCCGTCACGTCACCTTCACCGGCTCGGTGCCCACCGGGCGGGCCGTCGCCGAAGCGGCGGCGGCCTCGCTCGCCCGGGTCACTCTGGAACTGGGCGGCAACGACGCCGCCGTCCTGCTGGACGACGTCGAGGTGGACCGGATCGCGGACCGGCTGTTCTGGGCCGCGTTCCGCAACTGCGGGCAGGTCTGCATGGCGGTCAAACGCGTCTACGCCCCGGCCCGGCTACACGCCGAGGTCGTCGAAGCTCTCGCCCAGCGCGCGAAGACCGTCGCCGTCGGAGCCGGCCTCGACCCGGACACCCGGCTGGGCCCGGTCAGCAACGCCCCCCAGTTGGCCCGGGTCGAGCAGGTCGCGAAGCGGGCCCTGGCGGACGGAGCCCGGGCGGCGGCAGGCGGCCACCGGCTGGACGGGCCGGGCTACTTCTTCGCTCCCACGATCCTCACCGATGTCCCGCCCGGCAGCCCGGTGGTGACGGAGGAACAGTTCGGACCGGTCCTGCCGGTGCTGCCGTACCGGAGCCTCGACGAAGCCGTCGACGCGGCCAACGGCACCGGCTTCGGACTGGGCGGCTCCGTATGGGGCACCGATCTCGACCGGACCGAGGCGGTGGCCGACCGGCTCGAATGCGGCACGGCCTGGATCAACCACCATGCCGAACTGTCCCTCGCCCAGCCCTTCGCAGGCGTCAAGAACAGCGGTGTCGGCGTCGCGGGCGGACCGTGGGGGCTCTACGGCAACCTCCGGCCGTTCGTCGTCCACCGTCCCCAGGAGGCATGACGATGAGGTTCCAGGCGGCCGTACTGCGCTCGTACGAGGACCCGTTCGCGGTCGAGGAGGTGACCCTGCGCACGGAACCCGCCGACGGCGAGATCCTGGTCGAGATCGCGGGCTGCGGGATGTGCCGGACCGATCTCGCGGTCCGGCGATCAGCCGACCGCAGCCCGCTGCCGGCGGTGCTCGGCCACGAGGGGGCCGGGGTCGTGGTGCGGACGGGCGGCGGCCCGGACACCGCGATCGGCGTCGGTGACCACGTCGTGCTGAGCTTCGACTCCTGCGGACACTGCCGGAACTGCCGCGGCGCGGCCCCCGCCTACTGCGACTCCTTCGCCTCCCTCAACCTCTTCGGAGGACGAAAGGAGGACGCGCCGCGGCTCACCGACGCAACCGGGGGAGCGCTGACCCCCCGGTGGTTCGGCCAGTCCTCGTTCGCCGAGTACGCGCTCGTCCCGGCCCGCAACGCCGTCCGGGTCGACCCCGCACTGCCCGTCGAACTGCTCGGGCCGCTCGGCTGCGGCTTCCTCACCGGCGCCGGAGCCGTGCTGAACGCCTTCGGCGCCGGCCCCGGCGACACCCTCGCGGTCTTCGGCGCGGGAGCGGTGGGCCTGGCCGCGGTGATGGCGGCCACCGCTGCGGGCGCGCTGACCGTGGCCGTCGACCGTCAGCCCCGACGGCTGGCCCTGGCCGAACGGTTCGGCGCGATCCCGCTGCCCGCCGGAACGGCCGGGCTGCCCGAGCAGATCCGGAGGCTGACCGACGGCGGCGCGCAGTACGCGCTGGACACCACGGCCTCGCCCCCGCTCATCAACGACGCGCTCCGGGCACTGCGCCCCACCGGCAGCCTCGGCCTGGTGGCACGGCTCCACACAGCGCTGCCGCTCGAACCGGGCACGCTGGACCGCGGCCGCAACATCCGCCACATCTGCGAAGGGGACGCCGTACCTGCACTGCTGATACCCCGACTGACCGGGCTGTGGCAGGCCGGACGCTTCCCCTTCGACCAACTGATCCGCACCTACCCGCTGGCCGACATCAACGAGGCCGAACGCGACTGCGACGCGGGCCGCGTGGTCAAACCCGTCCTGCTCCCGGAGGGAAGAAGCCGATAGCGAGGCCTGCGCCACCGCAGACTCACCGCATCCGACAAGCAGGCACCCCGCAGTCCCCACTCCCGCCAACGGAGGAAACATGGTCGGCACGGCGCCGCAGCACGCGGACGTGGAAGGCGTGGACGGAGGTGTGGGTCTGACGGCTCTCCTGGTCGCCGCGGCGCGGGCGATCGAGACCCACCGCCACGACAGCCTGGCCCAGGACGTCTACGCGGAACACTTCGTGCGCGCCGCCCCGGCGTGCGCGGACTGGCCGGTGCGCATCCAGCAGGTCCCGGACGGGGACGGCAACCCGCTGTGGGGGCGGTTCGCCCGCTACTTCGGCCTGCGGACCAGGGTCCTCGACGACTTCGTCCTCCGGTCGGTCCGTACGAGCGCCCGCCAAGTGGTCCTGCTGGGCGCGGGCTTGGACACCCGCGCCTTCCGGCTGGACTGGCCGTCCGACTGCGTGGTCTTCGAGATCGACAGGGCAGGCGTGCTGGCGTTCAAGCACCAGGTGCTCACGGACCTGCCGGCCACCCCGAAGGTGAGGCGCGTCCCCATACCGGTCGACCTTCGCGCCGACTGGGTCACCGCGCTGACGACCGCCGGCTTCGACCCGGTCGCACCGAGCGTCTGGCTGGCCGAGGGACTGCTCTTCTACCTGCCGGGCCCCGCCGAGACGTACCTCATCGACACGGTGCACCGGCTGACCACCGAAGGCAGCGCACTGGCCTTCGAGGCCAAGCTGGAGAAGGACCTGCTGGAGTACCGCGACAGCGCGATCTACACGGCGACACGAGAACAGATCGGCATCGACCTGCTCCATCTCTTCGACAAGGGACCACGCCCCGACTCCGCGGGCGACCTGAGGGCCAATGGTTGGTCCATCTCGGTACACACGCCCTTCGACTTCACCCGCCGGCACGGACGCGGCCCCCTCCCCGAGCCGAACGACGCGCTGGAGGGGAACCGGTGGGTGTTCGCGCACAAGCCCCGGCTTCTGCGCCCCTGATGCGCTGTGAGGCCCACCCGGCGGCGGCACGGCAGGTATCAGGGGAGGGCGACGGCCAGGGTGAATGATGCGGTGAGTCCGCGTTCCAGGCTGTCGAAATCCACCGGGCTCACGTCCAGGAGCAGGTCCGCACCGCCTGCGGAACGGTAGACCAGGTCGTCCTTGTTGGGGAGCCGTTGCAGCGTGGTGTGCTGGTTGTAGGGCGGGAATGCCTCGATGGCCTCGTTGTACTCCTCCGGGAGGTAGAGCTGCCCGGTGTACACCTCGCGGCCCCCGACGCGGACCTTGGTGTGGATGTGGATGCTGCGGGTGAAGTACCACCCTGGGTAGATGGTGTTGAACTCGGCCGCGCCGTCGGCATCGGTGGGCTGGCCGCCGCGCAGGAAGCGTGAGCCGTCGGACGGCGGGACATGGCCGGACTCGTTCATGGTCGGCAGGGTGTCGGGGTCGTGTGCGAGGTGTCCGGAGTAGTAGCCGAGGGCGTCGCAGTGCCACACCTCGACCGTGGCACCGGGGACCGGTGTGCCCTGGTCGGCGCTGAGCACGGTGATACGCAACTGGAGCGGAACGCCGGGCCGGCCCTCGGCGATGTCCGCCCGCTGGTGGACTTCGCCGTCGGTGTCGACGTAGTAGGGCCCTTCGGTTGTCTGCGGGGACGCGCTCGTGAGGCGCTCGGGGGCGGCGTCGGCACCGGCCAGTACCTCTGTCGCCGGGCGGCCGTGCGCGGCCAGGATGGCCTGCAGAGCGGCGGCCTGCGCGTCCGCGGTGATGACGTCGGCGTTCTTCTCGGGGGGCATGGGGTCCCTTCGGTTCGTGGTCCACGTTCACGGTGGACCGGGGGCTTCTGGTGTGGGCGCGGGACTGCCGGCGCCCGTCGCGCGGCGCCGGGTGGGTGTCGCGGCCGGGTGTCAGAAGGCGTGCGGGCCGAAGCGGCCCCAGGCGACCACGGCGGCGAGGGCCAGCAGCACGACGTTGACGGTGATCATCTGGAACTCTGCGCGGCGGCTGTGCGTGACGGCCGCGCCGAGCATCAGTACCACCAGTCCCAAGCCGGCTGTCGGGGTCAGGATCTGCGCGACGCCGACGAGCGGCGGAAGGATCAGGCCGAGGGCGGCGAGGCCTTCGATTGCACCGATCGTCTTGACCGGCCCTGGGTCGAAGTCCTCGGCCCAGCCCAGTCCGGAGGCGGTCGGCTGCTGCGGACTCCGGCTGAGTTTCATCGCCCTGGCCGGCAGGAACACCGGCGCCAGTGTTCCCGCGACGATCCACAAGGAGACGTTCACCCGCCCGCACCCTTCCATCGGATAACTCCAACGTTGAAGTAAGAGTAGCACCAGTTTGCTTCATGCTTGGAGTGACGGGTGGTGGCATTCACTCCAACCTTGGAGTATGTTGGCGGCATGGAAGATGCACCGGACGCTGTCGAGCCGCGCTGGCTCGACAGTGATGAGCAGCAGCAGTGGTATGCGTTCGCCTATGTCTTGACGCAGTTCCCGGCCGCGCTGGAGGCGCAGATGCAGCGGGAAGCGGGCATCGCTCACTTCGACTACGTGGTGATGTCCGCACTGTCGATGGCGCCTGAGCGCACCCTGCGGATGAGCGAGCTTGCCCAGTACGCGGGCAGCACGCTCTCCCGGCTGTCCAACGTCGTCATCCGGCTGGAGAAGCGTGGCTGGGTACGCCGTCACCCCGATCCTTCCGACGGGCGCTCGACGCTGGCCACACTCACAGACGAGGGGTTCGCCAAGGTCGAAGACGCGGCCCCCGTACATGTTGAAGCGGTGCGCCGCTGGGTCTTCGACCCGCTGACCAAGGCGCAACAGCGCCAGCTCGGCGCCGTCTCCCAGCGGATCCTCGACGCTCTCCACGCGCCGTATCCCACCGACTGGCCGGCGCCCGGCACGCCGTTGCCGGCCGACCGCGACTGACGCCGGTACGCCTCCAGCCTGCCCTCCCCGGCCGTCCGGCCAGGGCCACACCACCCCCTTGTCCAGGAGCACGTATGCCCACCATCGCCATCGTCGGAGCCGGACCCGGTCTCGGCCTGTCCATCGCCAAGGTTTTCGGCGGTCACGGCTTCGATGTCGCCCTCGTCTCCCGCAGCAAGGACAAGCTCGACACGCTGGCCGCCGAGCTCGCCGAGGCCGGGATCACCGCGGAAGGCTTCCCCGCTGACGTAGCCGACTCCGCCCAGCTCGCCACCGCGTTGGAGCAGGCGATCGCCCGGTTCGGACGGATCGACGTCCTGGAGTTCTCGCCCCATGCCGGGCTGACCATGACCGCGCCGCAGGACGTCACCGTCGACGTACTGCGCCAGCAGATCGACAGCCTCCTCTACGGAGCGGTCACCGCCGTGCAGACCGTGCTTCCCGGAATGCTCGAAGCCGGGGCCGGCACGCTGCTGTTCACCACCGGTGGCGGCGCCCTCACCCCGTACCCGATGCTCGCCGACGCGAACATCGCCCAGGCAGGCCAGCGCAACTGGGCGCTCAACCTGCACAACACCCTTGCCGACCAGGGCATCTACACAGCGAACGTGGCCATTAACCTCATGATCGGCACCGAGGCTCCGGAAGGCGTCCCCCACCGTTCGCCCGACGACATCGCGCTGGACTACTGGAACCTTCACGTCAGCCGCGACCAGGCCGAACACTTCATCGGCAACTGAGCCCCCGAAACGACGCTCGGGCGGCTGCCGGTTCACACCGCCGTCAGCCGGCGGCCGCCCGCCTTCTCTCCCGGAGCACCATGAAGACCATCCTCATCGCCGGAGGCAACAGCGGCATCGGTCTCCAGGCCGCCCGCGACCTCCTCGCCGACGGCGACCGCCTCGTCCTACTGGGTCGCGACCCGCGCAAGGGCGAGGCTGCCCTCACCCTGCTCGACGCCCCCGCCGACAGGGCCTCGTTCCTCGCCACCGACCTGTCCACCCACGACGGCGTCCGCGACGCCGCCAGGCGCATCCTCGACAAGCACGACCACCTCGACGCGCTCGTCCACACCACCGGCGTGCTCACCAACCAGGACAGCCGCACGGTCGACGGCCTGCACCCTTTCTTCGCGGTCAATTACCTCAGCCGCTACCACCTCACCCAGCTCCTCCTGCCCGCACTGCGCCGCGCCGAGCGGCCGGTCGTGCTGATGATGACGGCCGCGATCCCGCCCATCGACGACGCCGACTTCGCCCGGTTTCCCCAGTTCACCGACTTCAACTTCGGCCGCGACCGCAAGCCCGTACAGCTGACCAACCACCACTACGCCGCCCATCTCACCCGCACCGCACCGGGCCTTGCCGCGGGCGTAGTGAACGCGGGCGCGGCGAAGACCGACATCATGCGTGCCGCTCCCTGGTACATGCGAGTCGGCGCCAAGATCCTCGGCCCGGTCGTCTTCGACTCCGTTGAGACCTCCGCGCACAACGTGGTGGAAGCCGTCCGCCGCGACGACTGGCCGGGCCCTCTCTACTGGGGCAAACCCAAGAAGTTCGAACAGCGCACACCGATCAATCTCAGCAGCACAAGCACTCAACACCTCATGGATATCTCCCGCACCCTCACCGGAGCCTGACACCACGCCGAACAGCGCCGCGCCATGGGTCGACGACCCTCAGCAGGCCGGGACCCCGTGCGAAAGCGGCGCCTCCCCGCGATCCGGTGCCGACGATCGTGCTCCGACTGGCCCTCTGCGTCGTCAGCGACGGCCGGCCGCTACGACGGGCAGCCGGACCGCCTCGGTCGGAGTGGGGGCGAGGTCGGCCAGGAGCTCGATGGCCTCGCGACATCATCCAGGCCCTGCCGCCGCGCTGGGCGGACCGCATCTTCGAGGCGCGCGACGTCGGTGCCACCGAGCAGCAGAGCACATCGAGATTCAGCTCCAGGCGCGCACCCGCAAGCGCTCTGTCCCTGGCATTCCAGCTGGGCGCATTGGTGAGCCGAAGCACGCTAGTTGTCACATAGGCAGGCTCGTTGTCACCTGCGAGGCTTGACGCCGGCAGGCCGTATTTCTCAACTCTTGACAGCCTCTGCGATCTGTAGGGCGGCCTGGGCGGGTGTGAGGTGCGTGGTGTCGACGACCTCGGCCTCGGCGTGCAACCACGTGCGGGCAGCCTCGGCATAGGGCTCAAGGTATTGGAGACGGAACGGGGAGTTGGGGCCAAGAACGGTGTCGCCCGCGATGCGCCCGCGGAGGGTGTCCTGGTCGGCGTGGAGGACGAAGTGCCGGACCGGAATGGCATGCTGGGCAATGCCCGAGCTGATCTCGCGCCAGTACTGCTCGACCAGGACGGTCATGGGCATCACCAGGGTGCCGCCGGTGTAGTCGAGGATGCGTCGGGCGGTCTCGACTACGAGCGGCCGCCACGGCGGCCAGTGCTGGAAGTTGTCCGTCGCGGGCAGCCCGGGCGTGACGTCCATGAGTGTCTCGCCGACCTTCTCGGCGTCGAACACCCGTGAGTCCGGGATCATCTGCTGCACGAGCGCACTGGTCGTCGTTTTGCCTGCGCCATGGGTGCCGTTGAGCCATACGATCATGAGGCTCGACGCTAGCGTCGAGCGAGTCGCGGGAACAGGCACAACAGAAATCCGGTATGGCTTCGGCGTGTCTCAGAGTGGTGTCAACCACCAAGATCAGGTGTCAACTATCTCGAAAGGCTGCAGTCGATCGCCTTGGCCAGCTGCTCGGCGTGGGCGTCGAGTAGCGGCTCGAGGGCTCGCTAGTAGGGGAGACCGTCCCGTGTGGTGGGCAGGGCGCGAACTCGAGTTCGCCTTCAGTGACGCAGGTCCAGTCGCCCGCGTTCCAGGTTCGCGACCCGCGTATTCATCGGCGTCTCCTGCAGTCGCATGTTGACGTGCGTCGCCACCACCCAGGACTGGAAGGGCGGCCGGGTCGACACCTCCCAACAGGGCGGTCACACACCCACCAGAAAGACCCTGTGCACCTGGGCCTGATCCCCTTGTCCACGCTGCTTGTAGGCAGGCCTGGGGCCGCGATGTGCCCAGGTCCTCCGCCGCCGCGAAGTGCTGCCCGGCGGCTCGCGCCCGCTGCTTCCTGGACCGCGCGAGCAGCGCCTGGTCCTGTTGTTCGCCGCCGTGGTGCTGCTTGTGCTCCGGGTCCCGGTGGTGGTTGTCGTGGTGCAGCGGAGCATTCTTATGACCCAGGCTCGGCACAGTTCATGCGCCCGGCCCCGGGGGCGGCGTCGTCGGTTGGACGGCCGGTGGCGTCTGGCCGGTCGTCGGTAGCTGGTACGGCCCTTGCTGCTCGGAGAGGATCAGCGCGCTTGAGGGCACAGTGGTGCGCAGTTCGTGCAGGACGAGAAGTGCGGTGTGCAGTCGTTCCGGGCCTTCATAGGCGTCGTACGCGAGGACGAGGCGGGCGCGGGTCTCGAGGTTCTGCCAGGCGTAGCGGCGGCGGAGGTTGGTCATGTGGCGGGCGTCGGAGCGCAGGAAAGTCGAACCGGCGGAGAAGCCCGCCGACAGCAGGGCGAGGATGGCTGCGGGGACGCGGGCACCCGCGGAGGCCAGGCCGGCGGCGCCGGAGATGCCGGCCAGGACGGCGGCCGGAAAACCGAGGCTGAGGTACATGGCGTGCCAGAGCTTGGCCCGGCGCTGCGCCCGGCGGGCGCCGATCTGTGCCTCGGCGATGATCTTCTCGACTTCGGCGCGCAGTGCGTCCAGCCGGGGGTCGCCGCCCGTACCGGCGCCCGCCGCGGCTCCGGCGTTTCCCTCGATCACAAATCCCCCTGCTGAGCACGGGAGTTGGACGTATCCAGGCACCGGATTGTACGAGCGCGGGCCGGGTGCGCGACAGGGGACGGTCCGCGCCATCACCCCTTGGTGCGGTGACCGCGCCCAGGTCCTCCGCCAGTGCGGGCTGCAGCCCGCACCCGCAAGCAGCGCCTGCCTGCGGCCGGTGGGCTCGGCGCGGCGTGTCGATGAGCTGGATCGGCTGCGGCCCGTATGTCCGTATCCGTGGGCGTCGCGATCTGAGCAGCAAGAAGGGCCCGGTACTGGCCGGGCCCTTCTTCGAGGTTTCACAGGTGCGCGAGGCACAGGCGTGCGCGGCGGGCCTGCCCCCCTTTTGGCAGGCCCGGCCGCGTCAGCCGTAGGTGCGGAACCAGCTCTGGAACGTGGTGGCGTTGCAGGGGAACGTGCGAAGCCCGTAAGAGCTGTCGTCCAGGCACTTTCCGGTCGCCTGGTTCCTCAGCTCCCATGTGCCGTCGTCCCAGTAGTGCAGGTACCAGCTCTGGAACGTGGTGCTGTTGCAGGGGTACGTGCGAAGTCCGTAAGAGCTGTCGTCCAGGCACCATCCGCCTTCCAAGCTGCGCAGCTCATGAGTGCCGTCGCGCCAGGCGTGCACGTTCCACCGCTGGGCAGCGTCGCCGTAACACGGCCAAGTTCGCTTGTAATTATTAAGACTTGCGTCCAGGCAGCCGTTCGTCGCCTGGTTCCGGAACGTGCTGACCACGTCCGCCGCCTGGGCGGGAGACGGGGTGGCGACGCCGAGGGAGACGGCCGCGCCGGCGAGTGCCGCAGTGATTCCGGCCGTACGGCGGAGCGGGCGGCGGCCCGAGGTACGACTCTTGGTGAAAAGTTCGGAGAATTTCATGTTTTGTGCCCCCTTTTCTTGGTGTTGTGGAGTCGGCACCACGCAGAGCGCGTTGGAGTCATGGGTGGTGCCTTCACATGGATCGGCAGCTCGCCCCGCGCTGGCTCCCCCTGCCACTTGGACGTGGCAGCCGGCTCGGGTCCGTCGCTCTGCTGAAGGTCGGTGACCTTCCATCCGTGGCATTCGTCCAACGCAGAGTCACTGTGGTCGTCTTCACGTGTGTGGCCCGGGAGACAAACCCGGCGCCGGCGGGCGGGTGTCCCTGTTCATCCAGTCCGAGCCGGCGGGCCAGGCGGTCGGGTCGGACTCGCGGAGGCGACGGCCGCAGCACTACCCCGGCCTGCGAAGTCGACAGAGTAGTGCCGTCGATTGCGGCTGGCGGTGAAGGTTCCGTACCGCCTCACTGGGCTGAGGTGCGTGCGACGGACTTAGCTACTGGTGAGATGGTAGTTCCCCTGCCACCAGCCTTCCGGGGCAGGAGTCTGAGTGTCCCGCAGGGTGACCTCACCGTTGATGTTCTCCATCTGCAGATCCCTGTGGAACCGGGCTTCAGTGACGCAGGACCATGGGACCCACGCAGAGGCGAAGCAGGTCTGCCACTCGATGACGATCTGCACCCATCGCAACGATGCTGCCAACGGCGACGCCCAACGTCGCAATGCGGCTGAGCAGGCCGCGAGGTGTCTTTCTCATTCGGAGTCCCCCATGTCAGTGACGACAAAAGGAAGTCTCACAGGCCACGCCAACCTCATGCCATACGAGATTGATAGGGATTCTTGCTTCATTGATAAAGGAAGCCCTATCGCCGGCATCCCCCGCGCCCACGCCGCCATCGTCGACCAGGAACTGCTCCTCGTGGACCTGGCACGCCATCAGGTCCGCGACTGGCGGGTGCGGCCGATGAAGGACGCGCATCTGGCGAGACGCCGGTACGGTGCCTGTTCACCGGGAAGTTGGTGGACCAGACGCAGCGCCGGTTGGGCATCGGGCACCTGAACCCTGGCTACGTCCCGTGGGGCATGTATGAGCGGCGGCGAGATGTCCGGCGTCGACCTGGCCCAGGTCGCGCTGCGGGCCGTGATAAAGCAGGCCCGGAAGAACGGCGGCGGCCAGAAGGCGAAAAGGCAGGAGCCGTGCACCGTGCCTGCGGTACGCCGGGATGGGCGCGAGCCGCTGGACCTTGCCGGCGGCGATCGGCGCGCCCTGTGCACGATGACGGATCCGCCGGACCGGATGGGCGGGGCGTCGTTGAAGTCAACGGCATGCAGTGAGACCTCGCGTTCCGCCATCCATCTGACGACGTCGAGAGTCAGCGTGGGCAGCGATGCTGCGGTGTCGTGGGAGAGCGTCCAGCCACTTCGGACCACGAGCCTGTCAAGTCGGGAGCTGAGGGCATGATCGTCAGTTTTCGGTGTCAAGTTGGACGTGCTCGATGTCTTCGTCCAGAAAGGTGGTCACGTCCTGGGCTTCGGCGCGGACGGCTTCTTGTTCCAGGGTGGTGAGGGGGCGGAGGGGACTGATGTGAAGGTGGCGGCTGCGCACGGTCCAGGTGGCGGTGACGCGTCCGTCGACAAGGATCGTGCGGTGGCCTGCGACGGACAGACCGAGGTGGGGGGCGTCGATGATGCGGCTGCGGTCGTGGTAGCCGAGGATGGCATTGTCGAAGGCCGGTAGGAACCGGACGGGGGCAGGGGCTGTCTCTTATACA
>NZ_VMNX01000216.1 GCF_009377235.1 Streptomyces acidicola | reverse complement strand
GGGTAGAGGGCCGGGGTCACGGAGGGGGCGGGCACGCCGAGTTCGGCGAGTTCGGCGACATGCGCGGCGACGTCCTCCTGGCTGCGCCCGGCATACCCGGCGTTGAGGACCTGTGTGATGTCGACATCGCGCGTCGATCCGTCGGGCAGTTCGAAGGTCAGCACGGCCATGAGGGCACTCCCAGAGATCGGGTTCGGTACACGGGCAGATCGGGTTCGGTGCACGGACGTGGATTTCTCCACGGTTAAGTTCTCGCGCAGGGCTTGCGCATACGACCTGTATACAAGAAGTATGCCGGAAGGTCGATGTCCCCCGGCCCTCCCGACGCAAGGATCAGAACCATGCACGACATCCCCAAGGCCGATCCGGCCCTGCCCGAACGGCGCTCCGGTGTCCGCCGGGCCTTCGCCGCGAGCCTGACCGGCACGGCCCTGGAGTGGTATGACTTCGCCGTCTACTCCGCCGCCGCGGCGCTGGTCTTCGGCGACGTGTTCTTCCCCTCGGAGGACCCGCTCACCGGCACCCTCCTGGCGTTCTCCACCTACGCGGTCGGCTATGTCTCACGTCCGCTGGGCGGGTTCGTCTTCGGCCGCCTCGGTGACGTCATCGGCCGCAAGAAGGTGCTGATCGCCACGCTGGTGCTCATCGGCGTGGCCACCTTCCTGATCGGCATCCTGCCCGCGTACTCCACGATCGGCGTGGCCGCCCCGATCGTCCTGGTCCTGCTGCGGTTCGCGCAGGGCGTCGGCGTCGGAGGCGAGTGGGGCGGCGCCGTACTGCTGTCCAGCGAGTTCGGTGATCCGCGCCGCCGCGGCTTCTACGCCTCCGCCGCACAGGTGGGCCCGCCCGCGGGCAACCTGCTGGCCAACGGTGTGCTGGCCGCCCTCGGCGCACTGCTGACCGAGGACCAGTTCGAGTCGTGGGGCTGGCGTGTGGCCTTCCTGCTCTCCGGGGTTCTCGTCGCCTTCGGACTGTGGATCAGGGCCAAGCTGGAGGAGACCCCGGTCTTCAAGGCGATGGAGGCCGAGCAGTCCCGGCCCGAGGCGCCGATCCGCGAGGTCTTCACCACCCAGCCCCGCGCCCTGATCGCCGCGATGCTCTGCCGCGTCGGCCCGGACGTGCTGTACGCCATGTTCACCGTGTTCGTCCTGACGTACGCCACCGGGGAACTGGGCATGTCACGCGGTTCCGCCCTCGCGGCCGTCCTCATCGGCTCCACGCTGCAGGTCTTCCTGATGCCACTGGCCGGTGCCGTCTCCGACCGGATCAACCGTCGCGTGCTGTACGGCTGTGCCGCGGTGGCCGCCGGTGTGTGGCCGTTCCTGTTCTTCCCGATGATCGGCGGCGGCACCTGGATCCCGCTGGCGATCGGTGTCGTGGTGGGCCTCGTGATCCACTGCTTCCTGTACGGGCCGCAGGCCGCCTTCATCGCCGAGCAGTTCTCGCCCCGGCTGCGCTACACCGGATCGTCGCTGGCGTACACCCTGGCCGGCATCATCGGCGGCGCCGTCGCCCCGCTGCTGTTCACCACCCTGCTGAGCGCCTACGGCAACTGGGTGCCGCTGGCCCTCTACATCGCCGTCGCCGCGGTCGTCTCCCTCGTGGGGGTGTTCCTGGGCCGCGATCCCGAAGCCGCCGTCGACGAGGACGCCCGGCTCGCCACACCGGCCGCGCAGGCCACGGCCGACGCCGTCTGACCACTGACACCGCCTCTGCCCCACAGACACCCTCTGACCCACAGACACCCTCTGACCCACTGAGGAGGAACATGCGGATCGCCCTGAGCCAGCTCACCACCGGCCCGGACCCCCGGAAGAACCTGCGGCTCATCGAGGAATGGACACAGCGCGCCGCGGACGCCGGAGCCCGTGTCGTCGTCTTCCCCGAGGCCTCGATGGCCTGCTTCGGCACCCCACTGGAACCGCTCGCCGAACCCCTGCACGGACCGTGGGCCGACGGAGTACGGGAGATCGCCAGGGCCACCGGCACCACCGTCGTGGCCGGCATGTTCACCCCGGCGGACGGCGGTAAGGTGACCAACACCCTGCTGGCCACCGGCCTCGGCGTCGAGACGTCGTACGACAAGATCCACCTCTACGACGCCTTCGGCTACCGCGAATCCGACACCGTCGCCGCGGGCTCGCGGACCACCGTCATGGAGGTGGACGGTGTCCGGCTGGGCCTGGCCACCTGCTACGACATCCGCTTCCCGGAGCTGTTCCGGGCCCACGCCGACGCCGGGGCGGCCGCGACACTGCTGGCGGCCTCCTGGGGAGCCGGGCCCGGCAAGCTCGACCAGTGGGAGCTGCTGGTGCGGGCACGGGCCCTGGACGCCACCCTCTGGCTGGCCGCCGTCGACCAGGCCGACCCCGGCACCGTCCCGGGAAGCGCGCCGACCGGCATCGGACACAGCCAGATCGTCGGCCCCGACGGAACCGTGCGGCACGCCCTGGACGCCGAACCGGGCCTGCTGGTCGCCGACCTCGACCTCGACGAGGTCACGGCCGTACGGAAGAAGACGTCGGTGCTGGCCAACAGGCGGCCGGAGGTATGGCAGACGGAGGTATGGCAGCCGGAGGTATCGCAGTGAGCAAGCCTGAGCTGGAATTCCACCTGCCCGTCGGGCCGTGGACCACTTCCGCGGAGGCCGGTCCGGGCGTGCGGGAACGCGTGCTGGCCGACGACCCCGACGGCGGCGGCCGGACCGTTCTGGTCCAATGGGCGCCCGGCACCGACACCTCGGCGCAGGGCGTGACACGCCACGACTTCTGGGAGGAGGTCTACCTCGTCGACGGGGCGCTGCACGACCTGACGCTCGGCGAGACCTTCACCGCGGGCATGTACGCCTGCCGCCCGCCCGGTATGCCGCACGGCCCGTGGACCTCCGAGAACGGCGTCACGATGCTCGTGGTCACCTATCCCGGAGCACCGGTATCCGGGCCACCGGTATCCGTACCACCGGCTAGCAGCCCTCGATCAGCACCTTGAGCGTCGACTGCAGGTGATGGTCGATCGCGGCGCAGGCCTGCCCGGCGTCACCGGCGGCAAGGGCGTCCACGATGGCCCGGTGCTCCTTCAGCACCGCCTCCTGCCGCCCTTGCTGGTTGAACACGGCCACCACCCCGGACCGGACCTGGCGGCTGCGCAAGCCCTCGTAGTGCCGGTCCAGCAACGCGTTCCCCACGGCCGACACCAGCGCCGCGTGGAACTGGTGGTCCACCGCGATGAACTCCCGGGCCTGGCCGGGCCCGGTGAGTTCATCCTGCCGCTCCAGCAGCGACCGCAGCTCCTGCACCGGCACCCGTCCGGTGGTGACGAGCTGCTGCGCGGCATATCGCTCCACGATGCCCCGCAGCTCCATCAGCTCCCTGATCTCCCGCCCCGTCAGCGGCGACACCCGGGCGCCCCGCTTGGGTACGAGTTCGACCAGGTCCTCGGCCGCGAGCATCAGCAGGGCCTCACGGATCGGCGTACGGGACACACCGATCCGGTCGGCGATCTCCTGCTCCGACAGGAACGCTCCCTGCATATCGGGATCCGTCAGTACCGTGTCCTTGAGATACGAGTACGCCTTCTCCCGACCGGACGCCACCGCAACCCCTAGAGCCTCGCATACACTTTGTATACCGACGCTACCACGCAGGGTTCCGCCCCCGAGGGGCTTCTCCGGCGCCTGCCCGCGCCGACTGGCAATCACCTGCTCCATGCTGCTCACGCGCGACGGCAGAAGCGAGGCCCGTACAGAAGCTCGTACGGCTCGTACGGCTCGTACGGCTCGTACGACGCCGTGCAGAAGCCCGTACGGCGGTGAAGGGCCCCGGGACGACCTGACCCCGGGGCCCTTCACCGTCGCGTACGGGCTCTCGTCGTACCGACTCTCCTCGTACGGACTCTCCGCGGCGCGCCGCGCGTCAGCCGCACTGGCAGGGGCCGCCCGACTGGCAGCCGCAGCCGCAGCCCGAGCCGCAGCCGCAGGCTGCGACCAGGGGCAAGGTCCTGATCTCGGCGGGCTGCTCCGTCTCGCGGTCCTGGGTGGGGTCGGGCGTGATGGGGGATTCGGCCATGGGTCCCTCCTCGAAGGCTGGTGCCTGTGACCAGTGGACGCCCGTTCGGCTGGGCGCATCAACGGCGCACTGAGGCTCGCGCACGCCTCGCCGTACCGAGCGCACGCTCCCCAGAACCGAGCCAGGGCCTACGCCCATCCAGGGACCTACGCCCCCTCGACCCCCGTCACCGGCTGGATCTCCGACTGGATCTCGTCCGCGTGCTCGCCCGTGACCAGGTACACCACGCGCTTGGCCACGGACACGGCGTGGTCCGCGAAGCGCTCGTAGTAGCGGCCCAGCAGGGTGACGTCCACCGCGGTCTCGATGCCGTGCTGCCAGCGCTCGTCGATCAGGTGCTGGAAGAGGTGACGGTGGAGGAGGTCCATCTCGTCGTCGTCCTGCTCCAGCTGCAGGGCCAGGTCCACGTCCTTCGTGACGAGGACCTCCGCCGCCTTCGCCATCAGACGCTGGGCCAGCTGGCCCATCTCCAGGATCGTGGCGTGCAGGTCGTGCGGGACGGCGCGCTCCGGGAAGCGCAGGCGGGCCAGCTTCGCCACGTGCTGGGCCAGGTCGCCCGAGCGCTCCAGGTCGGCGCTCATACGCAGCGACGTCACGACGATACGGAGGTCCGTCGCCACCGGCTGCTGGCGGGCGAGCAGGGCTATCGCACGCGCCTCCAGGTCGTGCTGGAGGCCGTCGACCTTCTTGTCGGCCTCGATCACGTTCTCCGCCAGCTTCAGGTCGGAGTCGAGGATGGCCGTGGTGGCGCGCCCGATCGCCGACCCGACCAGCCGGGCCATCTCGACCAGGTCATCGCCGATCGAGTCAAGTTCCTCGTGGTACGCGTCCCGCATCAGGGGTCCCTCTTCTCTAACGTCTCTTTCGGGGGTTCCAGGCGTTCTGGCGTTCTGGGGTTTCCACCAGCAACGTCCACCATCGGACGCCGCCGCGTATGGCGCCTCCCGGCCAGCCGGCCGCCACAGGCCCCAACCGGCCGCCACAGGCCCGGAGGACCCCACGCTGTCACGTTCCGCCCCGCACGCGTCCGTTTCCGGCATCACAAATGAACCAATACTGGCTCCAAGGTGAACTCTGAGCGACGAGTGTTCGAGCTCGCACACGGATGGCTGTGGCCGGGCCGGACGTCGTGCCTAACCTGTTCGCATGGACGTGAACGCGGCGGTCGCCGCAGCGGCAGCGATCGCCGGTGTTCTCACCGGTGTCATCGCCATGCTGGCGTTCCGCTGGAGCGAACGCGAGCAGAAGCGTCCCACCCGGACCTCCCTGCATACGGACCCGGTACTGCCGCCCGGCGTCGACACCGTGTTGTCCGTGCTCCGCTCCTCGGCCGTCGTGCTCGACGAGGGCGACACCGTCGTCAAGGCCAGCTCCGCCGCGTACGCCCTCGGGCTGGTCCGCGGTGGCAAGCTCGCCATCGAGCCCATGACGCAGATGGCGCGGGACACCCGGCGCGACGGCGAGATACGCCAGGTCGAGCTGGACCTTCCCCGGCGCGGCACCGGCCGCGGCGAGGCCCTGGCGGTGTCGGCGCGCGTGGCCCCGCTGGGCTCCCGGCTCGTCCTGCTGCTGGTCGAGGACCTCACCGAGGCCCGCCGCATAGAGGCCGTGCGACGGGACTTCGTGGCCAACGTCAGTCACGAGCTGAAGACGCCCGTCGGGGCGCTCTCCCTCCTCTCCGAGGCCGTCATGGGAGCCAGCGACGACCCGGAGGCCGTGGAGCGCTTCGCCGGACGCATGCAGATCGAGGCCACCCGGCTGACGAACCTCGTGCAGGAGCTCATCGACCTCTCGCGGGTGCAGAACGACGACCCGCTGGAGGACGCCGAGCCCGTACGTGTGGACGAACTGGTCGCCGAGGCCATCGACCGGTGCCGCCACCAGGCCGGCACCAAGCAGATCACCATGGCCGCCGGCGGCACCGCCGACCTGCACGTGTGGGGCAACCGCGGCCAGCTCGCCGCGGCGCTCGGCAATCTCGTCGAGAACGCCGTCAACTACTCGCCCGCCCGCACCCGCGTCGGCATCGCCGCCCGCAAAATGAGCGCGCCGGGCGGAGACCTGATCGAGGTCGCCGTGACCGACCAGGGCATCGGCATCTCCGAGAAGGACAAGGAGCGCGTCTTCGAGCGCTTCTACCGCGTCGACCCGGCCCGGTCCCGCCACACGGGTGGCACGGGCCTCGGTCTCGCGATCGTCAAGCACGTGGCCGCCTCGCACGGCGGGGAGGTCACGGTGTGGAGCTCCGAGGGTCAGGGCTCCACGTTCACCCTCAGACTGCCGGAGGCGGGCGCGGCCCGCGACCGCGCGTCGCAGCACCCGGACCTCGACGACGAGGACGGACAACCCACCACCGAAACATCCCCGTACGAACCACTTCCCGCCCCGGAGGTCCTCCCGTGACCCGAGTGCTTGTCGTCGAGGACGAGGAGTCCTTCTCCGACGCTCTGTCCTACATGCTCCGCAAGGAAGGCTTCGAGGTCGCCATCGCGACCACCGGGCCCGACGGCCTTGACGAGTTCGAGCGCAACGGCGCCGACCTCGTCCTTCTCGACCTCATGCTGCCCGGGCTGCCCGGCACCGAGGTCTGCCGCCAGCTGCGCGGCCGCTCGAACGTCCCGGTGATCATGGTCACCGCCAAGGACAGCGAGATCGACAAGGTCGTGGGCCTGGAAATAGGAGCCGATGACTATGTCACCAAGCCCTTCTCCTCGCGCGAGCTGGTGGCGCGCATCCGGGCCGTACTGCGCCGCCGCGGCGAGCCCGAGGAGGTTGCCCCGGCCGCGCTGGAGGCGGGCCCGGTCCGCATGGACGTCGACCGCCACGTGGTCACGGTCTCCGGCTCCAAGGTCGACCTGCCCCTCAAGGAGTTCGACCTGCTGGAGATGCTGCTGCGCAACGCGGGACGCGTACTGACCCGTATGCAGCTCATCGACAGAGTCTGGGGCGCCGACTACGTGGGCGACACCAAGACCCTCGATGTCCACGTCAAGCGCCTCCGCGCGAAGATCGAGCCCGACCCGGGTGCGCCGCGGTATCTCGTGACGGTGCGTGGGCTCGGCTACAAGTTTGAGCCCTAAGTCGCCGATGGGATACGCTGAGTGACCCTCGCCGCCGGGTGGACGGAGAGGCTGAACGCTTGTGGAGCGTCGGTAAGTCCCGGAGAGATCTGGGCGCGACGCGGTGAAGCAAGAAGCCCCTTGAGGGTGTGCCAAAAGTTCGAGCCGTAGGCTCAAGAACCGCCAAGGGCGGGAACCGATAACCAAGGTTCCCGCCCTAGACGTTTGCGGAGCCGCTCAGTGCTCGGCAGAGCCCTGGCTCTACGAGGCCGAAGCCGAGGCCGAGGCCGCGGCGTCGGCGCTGGGGGTGTCACCTGCGCCCGTTCCCACCGAGGCCGACGCCGAGCCCGAGGGGGTTCCGGACGGGGAGCCGGACGGTGCCTTCGGGCTGTTCGACGGGCTGGGGCTCTGCGACGGGACCGCCGGCAGGTCGCTCGGGCCCCACTTCTCGAAGTAGCTCTCGGCCGGGACGACGAACGCCCGCAGGCTCACGTCACCGGTGCTGCTGAAGGCGAAGGTGATCGCCTGCGCGTTGCCGTCCTTGACGGCCTCGGGCGTCTTCGGCAGCAGCGCGGAGGCGTTGCCCTTGCCGCCGATGACGAGGGAGCCGCCGGCCGGGATGGTCAGCTTGCCCTTGCCCTTCGCGGGAGTGAGCTCGGCGGACTTGCCGGTGTCGGCGATCGTGATGGATTCCAGCGTCTGAGCGGTGCGGCCGTTGTTGAACACGGTCGCGGAGATCACGGCCGGGCCGGTCGCCGACTCCAGGTTGGGCTGGGTGACGACGATCGCGTTCTGGACCTTGATGTCGCCGACGGCCGTGGCCGCGTTGTCCGGCCTGACCTCGAGCGTCTGGGCGTTGTTGCCGGCACCGCACGCGGCGAGCGAGGCGATCGAGAACGCGATGGCGGCGGCGGCGAGGGTGCCGCGTCGAAGGCTGCTGCTCACTCGGCGGCATCTCCTTGAACGTGGGCGATACGGGGGCGGGCGGCCGTACGGTCGTAAAGCCGCCCTAAGGGTTGGTCAGCGGGCCTAGGCTACCGAGCCGTTCGGCGGCCCCCGCACCCGACCCTCCCTTGAGCCGCCGCCTTCGCTCGGGCAGGCGCTCTCTGTGACATGCCCCCGTCCACATTCACATAAGCACCACTGGCCTCTTCGGCAACAGCGTGAGGATTTCCGGCACGGAATACATGACGGTACCGGGAATTGATCACCCGCAGATCAGGAGGGAGATCAGGAGGGAGAACAGGAGGGAGATCGGGCGGGAGATCGAGCACAAGATGGACCAGGAGATCGAGCACGACATCGGGCAGGAGATCGGACAGAGATCAGGCTGGAGATCGCTGGGAGATCCGTCCCGAGAACGGCTACGGAAGAACGGCCGAAGACCATCACCGGACCCTCCCCCGGCCATCCCCTTGATCAATTCCGGATTCGTCTCGGATCCGCCTCCGCCCGCCGAACGGAGTAGCGTGACTCGCACACTTGGGGGTGGGCATAACGGTACATTTACCCGTCCTTGGGCGGCTCCGGATGTGTGTAACGTCCGCGTTTCACTCCGTCCGCAGAGCTGCTCCGACCTGCGAATACCCCGCTCCGTTCGGCCTCCGAAGCACGTTCCTGTTGCTGTTGTCAAGCCCCGAGATATGCCCTGACCTGCGAAAACGCCATTCAGAAGACGCCGTATCCGTGTTACCCTGGATAGCCACGGAAGGGGTACCTGTCACATGACGTTCAAGGTTGGCGACACCGTGGTCTATCCCCATCACGGGGCCGCGCTGATCGAGGCCATCGAAACTCGTCAGATCAAAGGCGTGGACAAGACCTACTTGGTGCTGAAGGTCGCCCAGGGCGACCTCACGGTGCGTGTGCCAGCGGACAATGCGGAGTTCGTCGGCGTGCGTGATGTGGTCGGTCAGGACGGACTGGACCGGGTCTTCGAGGTGCTGCGCGCGCCGTATGCCGAGGAGCCCACGAACTGGTCGCGTCGTTACAAGGCGAACCTGGAGAAGCTCGCCTCCGGTGATGTCATCAAGGTCGCGGAAGTGGTGCGTGACCTGTGGCGTCGCGAGCGTGAGCGCGGACTCTCCGCCGGTGAGAAGCGGATGCTCGCCAAGGCCCGGCAGATCCTGGTGAGTGAGCTCGCCCTCGCGGAGAACACGAACGAGGACAAGGCCGAGGCCCTGCTCGACGAGGTCCTCGCGTCCTGACGCAGGCGTAAGCAGCGCGCCGGCAGCTCGCTTCAGTGCAATGAAATGCCGTGGTGCCCGATGACGCAACAGCTGTCGCCGGGCGCTGCGGCATGTTCGCGCCCGGTTGGCAGGCCCCCGGTTGGCGGGCCATGGCCGACGGGCCACGGAATTGACGCCCTTTTGACGTCCGGCGCACTGCTGCGGGCACCGCGCCACACCGATATCACCGATATTCTTCACGGCCCGTTCATGCGCTCGTACGCCTGTGTCGTGCCGCCGTGCCGTACATCGACGGGGATTCCCCCGATACTGGCGTGCCGGGCCCGGGCAGCTGGCTCGACCAGATGTCACGGAAGGGTTCGGTCAAGGCTCGCGCCCGGCACTCCCCACAGGCCATACCCACGCATGCCGAGCACACAAACCTGACAGGAACCGATGTCTGACGATCCGCGCCCTTCGTCTCCAGGAGTTCGTACGGGGACTCGTACGGCAGCCGTGATTCCGGCCGCGGGCCGAGGCGTGCGCCTCGGCCCGGGAGCCCCCAAGGCGCTTCGTACGCTGAACGGCACCCCGATGCTCATCCACGCGGTGCGCGCCATGGCCGCGTCGCGTGCCGTCTCCCTCGTGGTGGTGGTCGCGCCGCCCGACGACACCGCCGAGGTCAAGAGCCTGCTCGACGCGCACGCGCTGCCCGAGCGGACCGACTTCCTCGTCGTACCGGGCGGTGAGAGCCGGCAGGAGTCGGTGAAGCTCGGGCTGGGCGCGCTGCCGCCCGGCATCGACATCGTGCTGGTCCACGACGCTGCCCGGCCGCTCGTGCCCGTCGACACGGTGGACGCCGTCATCGAGGCCGTACGGGACGGGGCGCCCGCCGTCGTGCCGGCGCTGCCGCTCGCGGACACCGTCAAGCAGGTCGAACCGGCGGACACGCCCGGTGCGCCGGAGCCCGTGGTGGCGACCCCGGAGCGCTCGCGCCTGCGTGCCGTCCAGACCCCGCAGGGCTTCGATCGCGACACGCTCGTCCGTGCCCACGAGTCGGTCACCGAGAACGTCACGGACGACGCGAGCATGGTGGAGCAGCTGGGGCTGCGGGTCGTGGTGGTGCCGGGGCACGAGGAGGCCTTCAAGGTCACCAGGCCCCTCGACCTGGTCCTCGCGGAGGCCGTCCTCGCGCGGAGGAGGCTGAACGATGGCTTCTGAGCCGCCCGAGGGAGCCGAGGGGGCCGGGGGAGCCGGGGGCGTCCCCCCTTTCCCGCTGCCCCAGGTGGGCATCGGCACCGACATCCACGCCTTCGAGGAAGGGCGGGAGCTGTGGTGCGCCGGGCTGCTCTGGGAGGGGGAGGGGCCCGGGCTGGCCGGCCACTCCGACGCGGACGTGGTCGCGCACGCCGCGTGCAACGCGCTCTTCTCGGCCGCCGGGCTGGGTGACCTGGGGCAGCACTTCGGTACCGGCCGCCCGGAGTGGTCCGGTGCGTCCGGGGTCGTGCTGCTCGCCGAGGCCGCCCGCATCGTGCGTGCGGCCGGGTACGCGATCGGGAACATCGCGGTCCAGGTCGTCGGCCCGCGTCCGAAGATCGGCAAGCGGCGGGACGAGGCGCAGAAGGTGCTCTCGGAGGCGGCGGGGGCTCCTGTGTCCGTCTCCGGGGCGACGACGGACGGGCTCGGGTTTCCGGGGCGGGACGAGGGGCTGATGGCGGTGGCGACGGCGCTCGTCGTCCGGGCGGGCTGACCCGGCCCACCGGGGTTGTGGTCTCGCCCCCGCCGCCCCTACCCGTCCCATCCCAGGGGCTCCGCCCCTTCGACCCCGCCAAGGGGGCTGCGCCCCCTGGACCCCCATTCCGGGGCTGCGCCCCAGATCCAGTCATCGGGGCTGCGCCCAGGCCCCTTCTTCGGGGCTCCGCCCCGGACCCCGTTTCGGGGGCCGGCCCCGGACCCCCGCTCCTCAAACGCCGGAGGGGCTGGGTTTTGCCGGCCGGGGCTTGGAATTTCAGCCAAGACCAGGCACTACCAGCCCGTCCGGCGTTTGAGGACGAGGCCGTTCAGGCCGACAAGCGGGGGTCTGGGGGCGGCAGCCCTTGGGGAAGGGACGGGAATGGGTAGGGGCGGCGGGGGCGAGGAAAAGCAGTTCCCCGCCCCGCGGAGCACCACCGCTCCCGCATGTCACGAATACATGCCCCCCGCGCCATAAGTCACTGTGCACTGCCCCGCGCCCACTACCCTGGAGTGGTGACTATTCGCCTGTACGACACCAGCGCCCGGCAGATCCGTGACTTCGCCCCGCTCAGGCCGGGTTGTGTCTCGATCTACCTGTGTGGCGCCACCGTGCAGGCCGCACCGCACATCGGACACATCCGCTCGGGCCTCAACTTCGACATCATGCGCCGCTGGTTCGCGTACCGCGGCTATGAGGTGACGTTCATCCGGAACGTCACCGACATCGACGACAAGATCATCACCAAGTCGGCCGACCAGGGCCGCCCGTGGTGGGCGATCGGATTCGAGAACGAGCGCGCGTTCAGCGACGGATACGCGGCGCTGGGATGCCTGCCCCCCACGTACGAGCCGCGCGCCACCGGCCACGTGACCGAGATGGTCGAGATGATGCGCGGGCTCATCGAGCGCGGGCACGCCTACGAGGCCGACGGGAACGTGTACTTCGACGTGCGCTCCTTCCCGGAGTACCTGCAGCTGTCCAACCAGGAGTTGGAGAACCTGCTGCAGCCCTCAGGCGAGGGCGAGACCGGCAAGCGCGATCCCCGTGACTTCGCCATGTGGAAGGCCGCCAAGCCCGGCGAGCCGACCTGGGAGACGCCGTGGGGACGCGGACGGCCGGGCTGGCACCTGGAGTGCTCCGCCATGGCCCACAAGTACCTGGGCCCGGAGTTCGACATCCACGGCGGCGGGCTCGATCTGATCTTCCCGCACCACGAGAACGAGATCGCCCAGGCCAAGGCGTACGGCGACGCGTTCGCCCGGTACTGGGTGCACAACGCGTGGGTCACCATGAGCGGCGAGAAGATGTCGAAGTCCCTCGGGAACTCGGTGCTCGTCAGCGAGATGGTCAAGCGCTGGCGGCCCATCGTCCTGCGGTACTACCTCGGCACGCCGCACTACCGGTCGATGATCGAGTACAGCGAGGACGCCCTGCGCGAGGCCGAGTCGGCGTTCGCCCGGATCGAGGGCTTCGTACAGCGCGTCATGGAATTGGCCGGCGGCGCCGTCGAGCCGTCGGCCGAGGTGCCGCCCGCCTTCGCCGAGGCCATGGACGACGACCTCGGGGTGCCGCAGGCACTCGCGGTCGTGCACACCACCGTCCGGCAGGGCAACTCCGCCCTCGCCGCCGACGACAAGGAAGCCGCCGTGGCACGCCTCGCCGAGGTCCGCGCCATGCTCGGGGTCCTCGGTCTCGACCCGCTCGACCCGAAGTGGGCGGGCGAGGGCGACCAGGGTGAGGACCTGCACGGGGTCGTCGACAGCCTCGTACGGCTCGTGCTCGACCAGCGTGAGGCCGCCCGCTCCCGTAAGGACTGGGCGACCGCGGACGCCATCCGGGACCAGCTGGGCCAGGCCGGTCTGGCCATCGAGGACAGCCCGCAGGGCCCTCGCTGGTCCCTCGGCCCGCGCTGAGCACTTCTTGATCGAGCTTCGAGCTTCGAGCTTGATCGAGTGTGCCGCCCGGGTCTCCGGGCGGCACACTGCATACGGACGCGGTGCGCGTTCCCCCACCAGATGACGACAGAGACAGACAGAGACAGGTAGGTCATGGCCGCAAACAACCGCCGCATGTCCGGCAAGAAGGGCGCGCAGGTCGGCAGTGGCGGCCAGCGGCGCCGGGGCCTTGAGGGCAAGGGCCCGACCCCGCCCGCCGAGATGCGCAAGGGTCATGCGAAGCAGCGCGCCGCGAACGCCAAGTCGCGGCGGGCGCAGGGGCGGCCGCAGCAGCCCAGGGGCCGGGGCGGCAAGTCGTCCGCCGAGCTCGTCGTCGGCCGTCACCCCGTCGTCGAGGCGCTGCGCGAGGGCGTGCCCGCGTCCACGCTGTACGTGCAGCAGTTCATCGACAACGACGAGCGGGTCCGCGAGGCGCTCCAGCTCGCCGCCGAGCGCGGGGGCATCAACCTCATGGAGGCCCCCCGCCCCGAGCTCGACCGCATGACGAACGGCCTCAACCACCAGGGCCTCGTCCTCCAGGTCCCGCCGTACGAGTACGCCCACCCCGAGGACCTCGCGGACGCCGCGTACGACGAGGGCGAGGACCCGCTGATCGTCGCCCTCGACGGAGTCACCGACCCGCGCAACCTCGGTGCCGTCGTACGGTCCGTGTCCGCGTTCGGCGGACACGGCGTCGTCGTGCCCGAGCGGCGCGCGGCCGGCATGACCGCCGGTGCCTGGAAGACGTCCGCCGGTACGGCCGCCCGTACGCCCGTCGCGCGCGCCACCAACCTCACGCGCGCCCTGGAGGCGTACAAGAAGGCTGGGATCGTGGTCGTCGGGCTCGCCGCGGACGGCGAGGTCGAGGTCGACGAACTGGAGGCGCTCGAAGGGCCCGTGGTCATCGTCGTCGGGAGCGAGGGCAAGGGACTGTCCCGACTCGTCGGTGAGACCTGCGACTTCCGGGTGCGGATTCCGATGCCGGGTGGTGCCGAGTCGTTGAACGCCGGTGTGGCGGCGGGAGTCGTGCTGTACGAGGCGGCGCGCCGGCGCGCCTGACACCGCGTTTCAGCGCGTTTCAGCGGGTGTCCGGGACTTTCTGGATGATCTTGATGCTGTCCGGACAGATCGGGGCGGTCAAGGCAGTGTCCTAACGTCACGTCACTCGGTTAGATGAGTGTGGACACCAGAACACCCCGCACACCCACGGGGGACCGCTCGTCGGGATTCGACGACGCTCCCGCGCTGAGCATGGTGAAGGTGCCGAGCGATCCGGCGCAGATCATCGTCAACCACGCGAGCTTCCGCGTGCAGTTGGGCGCCGCGCCGAGGGACCGGTCCCCGCGGATCGCAGGGCACACGAGCGCCACCGAGAACACCGCGCGCATCCCCGCCGTGGGCGCGGCGGCCCGGTCCGACGCGGCTGCCGGTACCCGTCGCCGGGCCCCCGTCGTCTGGAGCGGGAGGTCCGCACCCGACGACACCGGCGCCCACCGGCTGCTGCAGGCCGTGCGGAGCACGAGCGTGCACCACCAGGCAGCCGACCCGGCGGGTGACGCCGGCGCGACCCAGGTCATGCCACGCATCGACGAGACCGGCGGCCGTCCCCCGGGGCCCGGTTACGGCACCGAGGCCGGCCGTTACGGCACCGGACACGGCCGCTACGACGCGGACCTGACCGTCGAGACGGTCGAGACCCCCGTCGTCGGCGCCCAGCGCAGCCACAGCGACCACGCCCCCTCCGGCGGCCGCATCCTGCCCGCCATGCGCGGCGTGGGCAGCGCGTACGACGAACCCGGGTACGGGGACGCCGGTCACGCCGACTCCGGCTACGCCGATCCCCGTTACGCCGAGTCGGATTACTCGGACGAGGAGTTCGAGGAGTTCGAGGAGCCGTACGAGGACGCCGACGGGCTGAGTGCGGCCGGACGCCACGGCAGCGAGCCGCTGCGGCACGCCTATTACCCCGGCCGCCGGATGAACCTCGGCGTGGTGCTGCTGCCGCTGCGCGTCCTGCTCGGCTTCATCTCCGTCTACGCCGGCATGAGCAAGCTCTGCGACCCGCACTTCTTCGACGGCGGCAAGCGCGGCTCCATGGTGAAGTGGCTGGGCACCCTCCACCCGTGGGACATCGCCGAGCCGCTCCGGCAGTTCGGCCTCGAGCACCCCGTCGGCACCGGACTCGCCATCGCCTTCGCCCAGGTCGTCGTGGGCGTCCTCACGGTCCTCGGCCTGTGGCAGCGCGTCGCCGCCGTGTTCGGCGCCCTGCTGTCGGCCGCGCTGCTCGTCACCGTCAGCTGGAAGACCGCCCCCGCCTACGAGACCCCCGACATCATCTACCTCGCCGCCTGGTCCCCGCTGATCATCGCCGGCGCACCCGTCTACTCCACCGACGGCCGCCTCGCCGGCAACGCCTGGCGCCGGCTCGGCCCGCGCGCGGAGCTCTGGGAGCTGCGGCGGTACGTGCTGCGCCGCGGCGCCCTCATCGCCACCGTCGTCGCCGGACTCACCCTCCTCGTCGGCTCGGTGCTCGGCGGAGCCGTCCGGGACACCGACCGTGTCGTCGTCCCCGGCCCCGGCGAGGCCCCACGCAACGAACTGCCCGGCTCACCCCTCCCGGAGGAGACCGGCGGGCACAAGAAGCGCACCCCGTCGGCCGTCAACTCGCCCACGCAGGGCGCCACCTCCGCCAGCCCCTCCCAGGGCGCGAGCAGCCCGGGCGCTACCCGCGACACGGGCGCCGTCACCGGCGGCCTCCCGAGCGAGACCCAGGGCACGGCCGGTCAGGTCCCGCCCCGGCAGACCTCCCCCGGCCAGCAGGCCCCGAGCACGACCACGGGCCCGACCTCCAGCGGCGGCGCGTCGGGCGGCGCCTCCACGGGCGGCACGGGCGGCACGGGCGGCTCCGACGGAGGCCGGGACGGACTCGTGGGCGGCCTCCTCGGGTAACGACCGGCGGCTCGTACGACGACGGGGTCCCGCACAGGCAATGGCAATGTGCGGGACCCCATCGTCGTACAACGGGACATGCTGTCGACGTACCACGAGACGTGCGGCCTGAGGGCTGGGCTCGGGACCGGAGCTCAACGCCCCAGCGCCGCGAGTTCCTTCGCCGCCTCCGTCAGGTCCTTCGCCGTGTCGATGGCGCGCCAGTACGCGCCCTGCGGGATCGAGAACCCGGCCAGGCGCCGCTCACGGGCCAGGCGCGGGAACGTGGTGCGCTCGTGGTCGCCGCGCTCGGGGAGCAGGGAGGCGAACTCGGGGGAGAAGACATAGACGCCCGCGTTGATCTCGTACGTCGTCAGCGGGGCCTCGATGAAGTCCGTGACACGGCCGAAGCCGTCCGTCTTCACGGCACCCCACGGGATGCGCGGGCGGGCGAGGGCGAGCGTGGCGACCGCGTCGCGCTCGGTGTGGAAGTCCGCCATGTCGCGGAGCGAGAAACGGGTCCAGATGTCGCCGTTCGCCGCGTACCAGGGCAGGTCGGGGTGGGGG